>NZ_SPVJ01000024.1:0-112604 GCF_004634465.1 Bradyrhizobium sp. MOS001 | reverse complement strand
TGGTGCGGAAGCCGTCGAGCGCGGAGGCGCCGTCGGTGTAAGTCATGATGCGATAGCCTTCGGCCTCCAGCGCGATCGAGACGGATGTGAGAATGTTGCGGTCGTCGTCGACCAAAGCGATTGTGGGCATGAGCCTCTGCTTTCTGCTTTCCGTTTGGGTCGTGGCTTGAAACGGCGAGCAATTCACTGATGCGCCGCATACACGGGTGCCGAATTCGGCGGTCGAACCTTGTCACCGAGCAATGCAAGCTGGGCTGAAGTGTGACCAAGTTCCACGAAGCGCAGCAGATTCGCCGCGTTTCGACCCTTAACCTGACCCCCGTTTACCCGAAAAAAGACCTCCCTTGCAACCACCTGACCCGAGAAAGCCGATGCACCCGACCCCTGATTTCGACCCCGGAAAGCTCGCCAAATCGCTGCTCAGGCGCTCGCGCCAGGGCGCGCTGGCAACGCTGATGGCCGGCAGCGGCGATCCCTATTGCTCCCTCGTCAATCTGGCGAGCCACCCCGACGGCTCGCCGATCCTGCTGATCTCGGGCCTGGCCGTGCACACCAGGAACATCCTGGCGGATCACCGGGTCTCCCTGATGCTGGACGAGCGCGCGGCCGGCGATCCGCTGGAGGGCGCCCGAATCATGCTGTCCGGTCGGGCGGAACAGGCCGATGCCGACAAGGATCTACTCCAGCGGCGGTATCTCAATGCCCATCCATCGGCCGAAGCCTTTGTTTCGTTTAAGGATTTCTCCTTCTTCAGAATTCGGCCCACGGGAACCCATCTGGTCGCCGGCTTCGGCCGCATCGTCGATCTCAAGCCCAAGCAGTTCCTGACGGACCTAACAGGTGCCGAGGATTTGCTGGCGGCAGAGGAGGGGGCGGTCGCGCACATGAATGCCGACCACCGCGACGCCATGGGCCTCTATGCAACAAAACTCCTCGGCGCGGCGGAGGGCGACTGGCGCTGCACCGGCTGCGACCCCGAAGGCCTCGACATGCAGGATGGTCAGACGGCGCTGCGGCTGGACTTCCCGGAGCGGGTGACTGACGGCACGGAGCTCCGCAAGATGCTGGTCCGCCTTGCTGGCGAAGCGCGCGCTAAGGTGGACTAGCGCGCAACAATTTGAACGCTGCCCCCCATCGCTGCGACCCAAGACCGTAATGGTTCGAAGTCGGCAGCGAGAGGGTTCATGACACGCCGCTATTTGACGTTGGTTGCGGGTTTGGCGCTCGCGATCACCGCATCGCTTGCCACGCCCGGCTTTGCCCAGAAAGGTCTCGCCGCGGAGAGCGCGCGGATCAACGCACTCCGAAGCGCCGGCAAATATTCGGAGGCGCTGCCGCTGGCGCAGGCCATGGTGGCGTCTCTCGAGAAGACCGCCAACAATCGCGATCTCGCCGGTGCGCTCAACAACCTCGCGCAGATCTACGCCGACCAGGGCCACGACGACCAGGCCGAGCCGCTCTACAAGCGCGCCATTGCACTGATGGAGAAGGGGACCGGTCTCGACAGTGTCGAGATCGCACCGGTGCTGAACAACCTCGCCGCGCTCTATCAGAGGCAGAGCCGCTTTGCAGAGGCCGAGCCGCTGTTCAAGCGTGCGCTCGCCGTGCGCGAGAAGGCGCTGTCGCGCGAGCATCCCGACGTCGGTCAGTCCCTCAACAATCTCGCCACATACTATGTCAAGCAGCAGCGTCAGGCCGAAGCCGAGCCGTTGTTTCAGCGCGCGCTCGCGATCTACCAGAAGGCCGGTGGCCCCGAGCATCCGGCGGTCGCGACGCTCCTGAACAATCTCGGCCAGCTCGATCGCGACCTCAACCGCGATGCGGATGCCGAGGCGCCGATCAGGCGCTCGCTCGCGATCCGCGAAAAAGTGCTGGGACCGGACCATCCCGACGTCGCGCGCTCGCTGAACAATCTCGCCGGTCTCTACGAGCACCAGCAGCGCTATGCCGATGCGGAGCCGCTCTATCGCCGTGCGCTGTCGATCCGCGAACGTGCGCTCGGTCCCGATCATCCGGACGTCACGACCTCGACCAGCAATCTCGCTTATTTCCTCTACGTCTCCGGCCGGAACGCCGACGCGCTGCCGCTCGCGGAAAAGACGCTTGCGACCAATCGCGCGCAGTTGCGCGTCGTGCTGCCGGTCCTGTTCGCCGCGCGACAGCAATATCTGCTGCCTGACGACAGGGCGCTGGACGAGGCGCTTGCCGCGATTCAGCGCGGCACGCAATCCTCCGCTGCCTCCGCCGTGAACAAGCTGGCCGTGCGCCTTGCTGCGGGCAGCGACAGGCTCGCTGAGCTCGTGCGCCGGGACCAGGATCTTGCGGCCGAGTCCGAGGCGCTCGACAAGGCGATCATCGCCGCGGTGTCGAAGCAGTCGGCCCAGCGCGACGTCGCGGCCGAGCAGCGCAGCCGGGTGCGGATCGCGGCGATAGCGAACGAGCGCACAGGCTTGCAGAAGACGCTCGCGGTCGAGTTTCCCGATTATGCGTCGCTCTCCAACCCCCTGCCGCTGGCGGTCAAGGATATCCAGCCCTTGCTGTCGCCCGACGAGGCGATGGTGCTCTACTCCGTCGTCGACAAGCAGAGCTATGTCGTCGCGATCACGCGCGAAGGCGTCGACTGGAAGGAGATTCCGCTCGGCGCGGACGCGCTGATGCAGAAGGTGACTGCCTTCCGCAAGGGGCTCGATGTCGGCAAGGCGCGTGATGCCTCCGGCAAATCAGGGTTGTTCGACCTCGGGCTCGCCAACGAGCTTTATGTCGCGCTTCTCGGCCCGGTCGAAGGGCTGACGAAGGACAAGCGCAACCTGCTGGTGGTGCCGTCGGCCGCGCTGACGGCGTTGCCGTTTCATCTGCTCGTCACGGAGACGCCGCAAGCTGCGATCCCGGACACGCTCGAAGGCTATCGCAGCGCCGCCTGGCTGTTGCGGCGTCAGGCGGTGTCGGTGCTGCCCTCGGTGGTCAGCCTGAAATCGCTGCGTGCCGTCGCGCGCCGGGAGCAGGGCGTGAAGCCGATGACCGGCTTTGGCGATCCCGTGTTCAATCCCGCGCTGGAAGGGCCGGCCGATCGTCGCGCGGCAAGCGGCAAGGTCGCTGCACGCAACATTGCAACAATTGCCTATAGCGATTTTTGGCGCGGTGCCGGCGTCGATCGCGCGCGGCTTGCGCAGGCGCTGCCGCAACTGCCGGATACCGCGGACGAGTTGAACGCGGTGGCAAAGGATGTCGGCGCGGCCGAGGCCGACATCCATCTCGGCCGCGATGCCAGCGAAACGACGCTGAAGCGTGCAGCGCTTGCTCAATACAGTATCATCTACTTTGCCACCCACGGTCTCGTTGCCGGCGATATCAAGGGATTGGGCGAGCCCTCGCTTGCGCTCTCCATTCCCGATCGGCCGACGGAGCTGGATGACGGCTTGCTCACGGCAAGTGAAGTCGCTCAGCTCAAGCTCAACGCGGATTGGGTTGTGCTATCGGCCTGCAACACCATTGCCGGCGACAAGCCCGGCGCCGAGGCCCTGTCGGGGCTGGCGCGCTCGTTCTTCTACGCGGGTGCACGTGCGCTGCTGGTCTCGCATTGGGCAGTGGATTCGGAAGCTGCCACCCGCTTGACCACGTCGACTTTCGAACTGCTCAAGAACGAACCAAAAATCGGCCGTGCCGAAGCCTTGCGCCGCGCGATGTTGACGTACGTTGATGACACCTCGTCACCGCGCAACGCCTATCCCGCGATGTGGGGGCCGTTCGCGCTCATCGGCGAAGGCGAGGTACGATAGGACGGTCCCGCGATTGTGCGTCGCAATAACCAGAGGAAACGCCGAATTGCGCATTTGGTTGCGCGATCATTCGTGTTTTTTTGATACGCTCGCTCAGAGCTGACATGCGCGGCATTTGGCGCGGTCCTTGAATAAACCAAATCCTGCGAGATCGGCTTGGCAACGCCAGCGTTCACCATTATTACGTCGTTCAACCGAGGCCGGACGGCCTATAATTCACGGTGACTGCGATGGCGCCAAAGCTTGATCGCGCTGAGTGTCGCGGGTTCTAGGAGGATTTTTCGTGCAAGAGACGGGCGTGCGCAACGGTGCCTTCGGTGCCGACAAATTCGGCTTAAAGAATCTCAAACGGGTTCACTGGAACCTCGGCGCGCCGCAACTCTATCAATACTCACTTTCTGCGGGCGAGGCGGTGCTGTCGGCAGACGGTTCGCTTTGCGCCGACACCGGTGAGTTCACCGGCCGCAGCCCGAAGGACAAGTTCACGGTGCGTGACGCCACCACCGACAAGAAGATGTGGTGGGCCGGCAACCAGTCGATCACCGCCGAGCAGTTCGAGGCGCTCTACCAGGACTTCCTCAAGCACGCTGAAGGCAAGAGCCTGTTCGCGCAGGACCTCTATGGCGGCGCCGATCCGGCCTACCGGATCAAGACCCGCGTGTTCACCGAGCTCGCCTGGCACTCGCTGTTCATCCGTACGCTGCTGATCCGCCCCGAGGCGGTCGAGCTGCCGAGCTTCACGCCGGAGCTCACCATCATCGACATGCCGAGCTTCCGCGCCGATCCCAAACGCCACGGCTGCAAGTCGGAGAACGTCGTCGCGATCGATTTCGCCCGCAAGATCGTCCTGATCGGCGGGTCCTATTATGCCGGCGAGATGAAGAAGTCCGTCTTCACCACGCTGAACTACTATCTGCCCGAGCGCGGCGTGATGCCGATGCACTGCTCGGCCAATGTCGGCGCCAATGGCGATACCGCGATCTTCTTCGGGCTATCAGGCACCGGCAAGACCACGCTGTCGGCCGATCCGAACCGCACGCTGATCGGTGACGACGAGCATGGCTGGGGCCCGAACGGCGTCTTCAACTTCGAGGGCGGCTGCTACGCCAAGTGCATCAAGCTCTCGCAGGAAGCCGAGCCCGAGATCTATGCGGCGTCGACGCGCTTCGGCGCGGTGCTCGAGAACTGCGTGCTCGACGAAGACACCCGAATCGTCGATTTCGACGACGGCTCCAAGACCGAGAACACGCGCTCCGCATACCCGCTCGACTTCATCCCGAACGCTTCGCGCACCGGCCGCGCGCCGCAGCCGAAGAACGTGGTGATGCTGGCAGCCGACGCCTTCGGCGTGCTGCCGCCGATCGCAAAGCTTTCGCCGGCGCAGGCGATGTATCACTTCCTGTCCGGCTACACCGCCAAGGTTGCCGGTACCGAGCGCGGTCTCGGCAACGAGCCGCAGCCGGAATTCTCCACCTGCTTCGGTTCTCCCTTCCTGCCGCTCGACCCCAGCGTCTATGGCAACATGCTGCGCGACCTCATCGCCCAGCACAATGTCGATTGCTGGCTGGTCAACACCGGCTGGACCGGCGGCAAGTATGGCACAGGCTCGCGCATGCCGATCAAGGTGACGCGCGCGCTGCTCACCGCCGCGCTCGACGGCTCGCTTCGCAACGTCGAATTCCGCACCGACAAATATTTCGGCTTCGCGGTCCCGACCGCGCTGCCGGGCGTGCCGGCCGAGATCCTGAACCCGGTCAACACCTGGAAGGACAAGGACGAGTTCGACAAGACCGCCCGCGCGCTGGTCGGCATGTTCCAGAAGAACTTTGCCAAGTTCGAAGCCCAGGTCGACGCCGAAGTGCGCGCAGCCGCGCCGGACGTGAAGCTCGCGGCGGAGTAATCGCTCGCTCTGTCTTCAAGGCAAAAGGGCGGCCGCGAGGCCGCCCTTTTTGTTTCTTCCTCCTCCCCTTGTGGGAGAAGGTGGCGCGAAGCGCCGGATGAGGGGTTGTATCCGCGCGTTCAACTGCAAGAGAAGCGCTCGCGGAGAGAGACCCCTCACCCGTCTCGTCGCTTCGCGACGAGCCACCCTCTCCCACAAGGGGAGAGGGGAAGAGCATCTACGCCTTGAAATACGCAATCTGCGTCGTGGTCGCGAGCAGCCTGCCGTTCGGCGACCACAGCTCGGCGTTCTGATCGGCATAGCTCTTGTGCATGATCTTCGAATCGGCCGTCGCGAGCACGCGCGTGATGTCCTCGGCGGCGAGCTCCTCGCTGCCGGTGTGAAAATACGTCGTCAGCGACACCGTGCCGAACGGCACCAGCTCGCGCCTGGCGTGGAAGATGCGGCCGAAGAAGGCGTCCGACATCGACATCAGCGACAGCATGTCGAGCTTGCGCGGCGTGCGGTCGCCGATCCAGAGCTTGGAATAGGTGCTGGCGAGCTCGGTCTGCGGTGGGCCGATCCGCATCTCGCCCTCGACGAAGCGGAATTCATACTGGTTGGCCCAGGACGCCGAGATCTTTGGGAATGGCAGCGTTGCCTCGAACGCCGTGGCGTTCGGATATTGCGCCACCCTGTGCTCCCAGGACGGCCGGCGCTCGGCGAATACGGCGGTGGCTAGCGTTGCGACCTCTGCGCCGTCCTGCGACAGTTCGACGCTCCAATGCTGGCTGGAGCGATTGGCCTTCACCAGCCGCACGTCCAGATCGAACGGCCCCTTGGCGATCGGCGCGCAATAATTGACGGTCAGCGCCAGCGGATCGCCGGCGCGCTGCGGATGGTCGATCAGCGCACGCAGGATCGTCGCGGCCGTGGCGCCGCCGAACGGGCCGACAAACGCCCAGTAGTCGTCGCTGGTGTGCCCCTGCCAGCTGGAGTCACCGGCGCTGATGCGGGTGGCGTCGTCGAACGGGTGCGGGAGCTTGGCGTGCATGGGATTAGACCTCTACTGAGCTTCCGTCCCAACGACGAAACTCCATCGTCTCATCACCAGGGCCATATTGCTGCGAACTCAAAACATCGTCTGCCGGATTATCTGTGACCCAGGCATCCGCGACGGAGCCTCCTATGCGCTTCAGCGCAATGATACTCTTGCCGCTGATCAGATCGGCGACGAAGTCGCCGATGGCAGCTTCCTCGTCCTTGCCTGAAAGACTGGCAAGGATGCTGCCGTGCGTGTGCCAGGAGAATCCGTCGAACCCCAGCGTCCAGTCCCCGTCGGGACATATGACCAGCAATCGAAGCTGCCCATCCGGGCTCGTATACTCGCCGACAGGCACGATCGACTCCGGCCAGAAAAAGCTCAAGCCGTAATATGATGCCTATCCTGCCAAATCAATAACCTCGCAGGTATCGCCGATTTCACGTTGCGGAAAATCAGCCCGCGACGTCGCGCAGATCCGGCAGCAGCGGCGTGGTCGGATTGACCGGCACGTTCCAGATCTCCTCGGCATATTCGCGGATGGTGCGGTCCGAGGAGAACCAGGCCATGCGCGCGACATTGAGGATGGAGGCGCGCGTCCAGGCCGGCGCCACCTGCCAGCGTGCGTCGACGCTGCGCTGCGCTTCGTAATAGGAATCGAAATCGGCGCTGACCATGTAGTGGTCGAGATAGCGCAGCGCGTGCGCGATTGATTCGAAGCGGCCGGGATCGCCGGGCGAGAACTCGCCGGTGCCGATCGCGTTGATGGCGCGCTGGAGCTTTGGCGAATTGCGGATCACGTCGGAGGCATCCAGCCCCTGCTTGCGGCGGATCATCACGTCGCCGGCCTCCATGCCGAAGATCGCGATGTTCTCCGCGCCGACATGGTCGCGGATCTCGATGTTGGCGCCGTCGAGCGTGCCGATGGTGAGAGCGCCGTTCAGTGACAGCTTCATGTTGCCGGTGCCGGAGGCCTCCATGCCGGCGGTCGAGATCTGCTCGGACAAATCGGCCGCGGGAATGATCACCTCCGCAAGGCTGACATTGTAGTCGGGCAGGAAGACGACCTTGAGCTTGCCGCCGATCGCGGGATCGTTGTTGACGACCTCTGCGACGTCGTTGACCAGCTTGATGATCAATTTTGCGTAGCGGTAGCTCGCCGCCGCCTTGCCGGCGAAGATCTTCACCCGCGGCACCCAGTTGCCGTTGGGATCGTCCTTCATCGCCTGGTACAGCGCCACCGTCTCGATGATGTTGAGGAGCTGGCGCTTGTATTCGTGAATGCGCTTGATCTGCACGTCGAACAGCGCGGTCGGATCGACCTTGATGCCGAGCCGCTCGCCGATCAGGCGCGTCAGCGCGGTCTTGTTGTGAAGCTTGACGCTGCGGAACTTCTTCTGGAATTCGACGTCGCTGGCGCGGGTTTCGATCAGGCTGAGCTGGGTCGGATCGTCGAGCACGGCTTCGCCGCAGGTCTCGCGCAGCAGGTCGGTCAGCTTCGGATTCGCCAGCATCAGCCAGCGGCGGAAGGTGATGCCGTTGGTCTTGTTGGTGATGCGGCCGGGATAGAGATGGTTGAGATCGTGGAACACGGTCTCGCGCATCAGGTCCGAATGCATCGCCGAGACACCGTTGATGCGGTGCGAGCCGACGAAGGCGAGCTGGCCCATGCGCACGCGGCGTCCGCTCCTCTCGTCGATCAGCGAAACCGAGGCACGGAAATCGATGTCGCCGGGCGCGCGCGCTTCGGCCAGCGCGAGATGCTGCACGTTGATGCGGTAGATGATCTCGAGATGGCGCGGCAATAGCTGCTCGAACAGCTCGACCGGCCAGGTCTCCAGCGCCTCGGGCAACAGCGTGTGGTTGGTGTAGGACAGCGTCGCGACCGTGATCTTCCAGGCCTCGTCCCAGCGGAAATTGTGCAGGTCGACCAGGATGCGCATCAGCTCGGTGACGGCGAGGCTCGGATGCGTGTCGTTGAGCTGGACCGCGACCTTCATCGCGAGGCTGCGAAGCTGGCCGTCGGAGGTCAGGTGGCGATTGACCAGGTCCTGCAGCGAGGCGGAGACGAAGAAATACTCCTGGCGCAGCCGCAGCTCGCGGCCCGCCGGGCTCTCGTCGTTCGGATAGAGGAATTTGCAGATCGCTTCCGCGCGCGACTGTTCGGCGCTGGCGCTGACATAGTCGCCCTTGTTGAAGGCATCGAGCTTCAACGGATCGGGCGAGCGTGCCGACCACAGGCGGAGCGCGTTGACGTGCTGGCCGCGCCAGCCGACAATCGGCGTGTCATAGGCGATCGCCTGCACGGTCTCGGCCGGATGCCAGATCGCTCGGTCGCGGCCCTTGTCGTCGACATGCTCGACGCCACCGCCGAAATGGACGTGATAGATCACCTCGGGCCGCTGCAATTCCCAGGGATTGCCGAAGCTCAGCCATTCGTCCGGATATTCCTGCTGCCAGCCCTGATTGATGATCTGGCGGAACAGGCCATAATCGTAGCGGATGCCGTAGCCGATCGCGGGGATCGAGAGCGTGGCCATGCTCTCCATGAAGCAGGCGGCGAGCCGCCCCAGGCCGCCATTGCCGAGCGCGGCATCCGGCTCGCATTTGCGGAGCTCAGGCAGCGATACGCCGAGATCGCCGAGCGCGACCTCGAAGATCTTGAGCAGCCCCATGTTGTTGAGCGCGTCGGTGAAGAGACGGCCGATCAGGAATTCGAGCGAGAGATAATAGACGCGCTTGCTTCCCGCATCGTAGCTGTGCTTCTCGGCCGTGAGCCAGCGATGCACGATGCGGTCGCGCAGCGCGAGCGCTGCGGCCTGGTACCAGTCGTGCTTGGTGGCCATGCCCGCATCCTTGCCGATGGCAAGGCGCAGCTTCGCCAGGATCGCGCCCTTGACGTCAGCCAGCGCGAGCTCGTCGATGGGCTGGCTGGAGGCCGGCAAACTTGGCTGGAACGATTGATCTTGCAAGGCCGTCACTTCCTGGTCGCGAGAACACCACTAACTCTACGCGTCTTGCCCCTGCACCGGAACCATCGCTGGCGCGGCCGTGCACTGCGCTGGCGTAAATTTATGCAAGGAACGGGCCGATTTGGGAACCCGGAAGCGTACGGAGAGATGCGGATTCGGTGCTAGATTGAGGGCAGATTCAGCCATCAGTGTGGAGGAAACGTCCATGAGACTGCTGATCGAAATCGCCGCCGCGGCCTTCCTCGTCGTCTGCATCACCGCCTCCAGCGCCGCCTTTGCCGCCGGCAAGACGGGTCGCAGTGCCGACGGCCTGAGCTGCGGCTTCAGCGGTCCGGAAAATGCGTCTCCCGCGGTGCGCTGCGCCGCCATCAAGCGCCAATGCGGCGGCAAGTTCTACGCGAATGCGTGCGGGGACAGGCTGGTGTCGGCGGCGAATTGAGGAGCGGGTCACCGGATTCGCAGCGCGCTATCTGACCACGCCCGACGTGAAGCCCGCCTTGCGGCGCGGCGGCTTGATTTCCTTTTTCAGGAAGCAGCGCGCTTCACGCCCGGTGTAGCCGGGACGGGCATAGGTGAAGGCGCGGCACTTGTTGTCGGCGATGCAGGCGGCCTTGCAGGCCTCTTCGCCTTCGCCGTCCTTGATCTCGAAATTGCGCAAGTCGCCGCCGGGGCGGTCGATCGACGTTTCAACGCCTTCGATCCGCGGCTCGATCACGCCGGCGCCACGCACACCGGAGATGCAGCAGCTGCCCGGGACACGCGGCGGCACCGTGTTCTTGAGCCAGCACACAGCCGAGCCGCCTTCGACGTCGGGATAGTTGAAGCTCCAGGAGCGGCAGCGGCGGTCACGCTCACACTGCAGCGCGCAATCCTCGGGGTCACCTGACGTCACCGGCGAGCTGAAATAGTCGCCGCCGGGCCGGTCGAACGCCGTCTGGGCGCGCGCAGGCGCGCTCGCAAACACGAGCGCAAGCAACGTGGCGCAGGCCACGACGCTTGCCATGACGGCCCCACGCAGGCGGCCCTTCCCCATCGGAACAGCTTTCGAGTTATTGACGGCGCTCAGGTTTTTTCAGCCGGTCATTTGATCGCCGCAAACCTGTATGGGCGATGAACGGCTCAGGTCCTGGTCGTCGGCCTCTGGCCTAGAACGCGTATTCCGCGTAGGCCGGTTCCACGGAGCCGTTCCAGGCGCCGTTGAACTTCTCCAGCATCTCCTCGGCCGGGGTCCGGCCGGAATCGATGATGCGATCGAGCGGCTCCAGATGCCGGGTTTCGTCGCGGCCGAGCTGGTCGATCCGGCCGCGGCGGCGCAGGCCGGCATGGGCCAGAACGAGGCATTCCTTGGCGATCTCGAACAGATAGCGGTCCTTGATCCGTGCCTTGAAGCCGAACCGCGGCACGTCGTCGCGCAGGGCCTGGCGCTCATGCGCGGTCCAGTGCTTCACGAGGTCCCAGGCGGCATCGAGCGACACATCGTCGTAGAGCAGCCCGGCCCAGAACGCCGACAGCGCCGGCAGGCGGCCCCACGGGCCGCCATCGGAGCCGCGCATCTCGAGATAGCGCTTGAGGCGCACCTCCGGGAAGATCGTCGAAAGATGGTTGGCCCAGTCCGACAGCGTCGGACGTTCGCCGGGCAGATTGTTGTTGCGGCCATCGAAGAAGGCGCGGAACGAGGAGCCCGAGACGTCGATGTAATCCTCGTCGCGCTTGACGAAATACATGGGCACGTCGAGCGCGTAGTCGACATAGCGCTCGAAACCCATGCCGTCCTCGAATGCCCACGGCATCATGCCCGAACGCGCATTGTCGGTGTCGCGCCAGATCTCGGAGCGGAACGACAGGAAGCCGTTCGGCTTGCCCTCGGTGAACGGCGAATTGGCAAACAGCGCGGTCGCGACCGGCTGCAGCGCGAGCGAGACGCGCAGCTTCTTGACCATGTCGGCTTCGGAGGAGAAGTCGAGATTGGTCTGCACGGTGCAGGTCCGGTACATCATGTCGAGGCCGTATTGGCCGACCTTCGGCATGTAATTGGTCATGATCTTGTAGCGGCCCTTGGGCATCACCGGGATGTCGGCGCGCGACCAGGACGGCGTCATGCCGAGCCCGAGGAAGCCGATGCCGAGCGGGGTCGCGATCTCGCGCACCTGCGCCAGATGCGCCATCAGCTCGCTCTGGGTCTGGTGCACGTTCTCGACCGGCGCGCCGGAGAGCTCGAACTGTCCGCCGGGCTCGAGCGAGATGGCGCCGCCACCGGTGACGTCGTAGAGGCCGATGATGTTGCCCTTCTCCATGATCGGCTCCCAGCCGAGCAGGAGCTTCATGCCTTCGAGCAGCGCGCCGATGCCCCGCGCACCCTCGTAAGGCACCGGACGGTGGCCTTCGAGCGTGAACGGCGTCTTCTCGTGCTCGGTGCCCATGCGGAATTCGGACGGGTCCTTGCAGCCGGCCTCGAACCACGCGACGAGCTCGTCGCGCGACTGCAGCGGCGTCATATCGATCTGGTCTCGCGCCATATCAAACTCTAATCAAAAAGGGCGCTTCGATCGAAGGCGCGCGGGTGACGGGGTGGTCCGCGAACCCAGGGGGTGCACGGACGAGCTGGTGTGCCGCACGATCATCGCGACGGCGTGGTTTCGTTGACGTGGACGGGCGGCAGTTTCATCTCGCCGCACGAGCAGCCGAGACGGTCGAGCAGACCGCTGAGCTTGACGGCATCCGCATCGGACAGTTTCGAGCCGACATATTTTTCGATTGCGGCCGAATAGGCGCCCCACATCCGCTTCTGCAACTCGCGGCCGGCTTCCGTGATCTCCACGAACTGGCCGCGCTTGTCGATCTTGCATTCGCGCCGGGAGGCGAGCCCCTCGTCGACCAGGCGGTCGATCAGGCGCGAAGTGGAGTATTGCGGGATCAGCATCTGCCGCTCGAGTTCCACCGGCCGCAGCTCCCCCGAGGGCGCCCGCGACAATTCGAGCAGCGCGTCGTACCAGGCCAGCGGGGGGAACCCCGCCTTCTTCAAGTCCTGCTCGACGCAATCGAGCACGCGGCTCTGCACCCGCATCAGGCGGATCCAGGCCGAAGTTGCCTCGGTCGATGGTTTGCGTTTCATGGTCCCGCTCAAGCTCGTCGTTCCGTCTCTTACCTCACTCAATGCACCTGCATCAATCTTGACTATTGAATGCAAATGCATGTAGGCGTTCCTTCGCCCCAACCAAGCGTCAAGAGAAAGAAATTCCATGAAACTCTATTACTCGCCCGGCGCCTGCTCCCTGTCCCCCCACATCGCGCTCCTGGAAGCCGGCCTGCCCTATGAGCTGGTCAAGGTCGATATCCGGGCCAAGAAGCTCGAAAATGGTGAGGATTATCTGAAGCTGAACCCGAAGGGCCAGGTCCCTGCGCTGGGCCTCGACAGCGGCGAGATCGTGACCGAAGGCCCGGTCATTGTCCAGATGATCGCCGACCAGGCTTCGGCCAAGGCGCTGGCGCCAGCTCACGGCAGCTCCGAGCGCTACAAGCTGCTCGAATGGCTGAACTTCCTCACCTCGGAGGTGCACAAGAGCTTCGGACCGCTGTTCGCGCCGGCGCTGAACGACGAGGCCAAGGCCTTCTTCAGGGATCGCGTCATGGGCAAGCTGACATACATCGACAGCCAGCTCGCCGGCCGCGACTACCTCATGGGAAAGCAGTTCACGGTGGCCGACGGCTATCTCTTCACGATGCTGACCTGGGGCGATCGGATGAAGTTCGACCTCTCGGCCATGCCGAACCTGACCGTCTACAAGGCTCGCGTCGCGGCGCGGCCGCAGGTGCAGGAGGCGCTGAAGAAGGAAGGCCTTGCGCAGGCGAAGTAAGCGCATCGCAAGATGCAACAATCGAAGGCCGGATCGACGATCCGGCCTTTTTCTTTGTGAACCATTAGATCGGCGGCCACGTCGAAATCGCGGAGCGCCTCCATGAGACAGCCGCCGCCATGAACATGATCGTCCTTATGACCGCCGCGGGCGCGCCGCTCGCGATGCTTGGCTTGTCGACGCCGGACCTGCCGCAGCGCAATTGCATCCTCATGATCCATCCGCAGGTCACCTCGGCCGTGTTCGAGAGCAAGGAAGGAAAAATCGTCTTTCCCGATCGGCCGACCGAATATCCGTGCAGCTATGTCAGGAAGATGGGCGGAACGGACATCGCCTTCACCAACCAGAATGGCTGGCGCTTCGAGGTGCGCATCGGCCGTGGCGATGAAGGCAGCTGGAGAGCGAGTCTTGCCGACGATGCGGTCTCGGGCCGGGCGTTCTCGCCGCTCGGAGACCGCAAATAAGAACGGCCGGATCGTCGATCCGGCCCGTTTTTATTCTGCCCCGAGCGGGGTGGCACGAACCCATCTCGCCGGATCATCGTACCTATCATTAGACTTATGAACTACTGTTCGCCGAATGTAAGTAGTGCTGTCTTGTCAGTACCCGTAAAGCGCGCGAGCTTGGCGGAATTGTTAGAGGATTATTTCATCGGAGTTGAACTTGACGATTGCCTTGGTCCTGATCGTCGCAAGTGCATTGGTGGGAATAGCGACAGGTTATGCTTTCAGGATCTGGGCGCTGATATTGATTGCGCCGGCGATCGCGGTTTTCTCGGCAATCATTCTTCGCGTTTACGAATTCGGCATGATGGCGGGTGTGACCGTCATCGCCATCTGTCTTGCCGCCTGCCAGCTCGCCTACTTCGCGGCGGCCTACCTGCTGCACGCGCGGGCGGTCTCAGCCCATGACGAAGTCGACGGCGAGCCAGGCGAGGGAAGCCAGCATAAAATCCGCCAGCACAAGTAGCGCCAAAGCGGCCCAAAGCATCGGCCCCTTGCGGCGCAGGCGCGCCGGCTTCTGTTGCGGCGAGAGGCGGCGAGTGGCGGGTCCAACAGCATATTTCGCGGTGAGATCGCGACCGAGCGCGGTCTTCCGCAGCACCAAAGAGTTCATCAAGGATACTTTCTTATTTTGTCTTCAACCTGCCGATGGCTCGGCAAGTGTCCCAACCGGATTCGGAACCCTGACCCGGAGCAAGACTAGTGCCAGGGCCGAGCAAAAGAACGGCGCCGCTTCGACACGCCTATGACAATTGCGCGACACCGCGGCAGCGGGGGACTCTGACACGGGTCCTACGCGAATTCTGTGATTGGTTCCACAAGCCGGGAACAAATCTGACGCAACCGTGATGACGTCTCCCCAAACAAAAAGGCCGGATCGACGATCCGGCCTTCTTTCTCAAATGATCTTGGGTGATCAGGCCGCGGCCTTCTTCGGCGCGAAGCGGCCGTAGAAGGTTTCTCCCTTCGCGGCCATCTCCTCGAGAAGCTTCGGCGGGGTGAAGCGCGAGCCGTACTTCGCCTCCAGCTTGTGGCAGAGCTCGACGAATTTCTTCGTTCCCATGAAGTCGATGTAGGACAGCGTGCCGCCGGTGAACGGCGCGAAGCCGAAGCCGAGGATCGAGCCGACATCCGCCTCGCGCGGGTCGGTGATGACGTGGTCCTCGACCGTGCGCGCGGCTTCCACCGCCTGCACCACCAGGAAACGCTGCTTCAGCTCCTCGATGTCGAGCGTGTCAGGGTCGAGCTGCTTCGGCTGCAGCGCCGAGAGGCCCGGCCACAGGCTCTTCTGACCCTTGCCCTTCTCGGGGTAATCGTAGAAGCCCTTGCTGTTCTTGCGGCCGAGACGGCCCTGCTTCTCGACCATCTCCACCATCAGCTTCTTCTGATCGGGGTTGATGGCGTTCGGGCCGAGATCGGCTTCCGTCGCCTTCATGATCTTGAGCCCGAGGTCGAGTGCGACTTCGTCCGAGAGCGAGAGCGGACCGACCGGCATGCCGGCCATCTTGGCGCAGTTCTCGATCATCGCCGGCGGCACGCCTTCCAGGAACATCTCGTTGCCCTCGGCGACGTAGCGGCCGACGCAGCGATTGGCGAAGAAGCCGCGGCTGTCGTTGACGACGATCGGCGTCTTGCCGATCTGCCGGACGTAGTCCAGCGCCGTCGCCAGAGCGAGATCGCCGGTGTTCTTGCCCTTGATGATCTCGACCAGCATCATCTTCTCGACCGGCGAGAAGAAGTGGATGCCGACGAACTTGCCCTGGTCCTTGAAGCCCTCGGCCAGCGAGGTGATCGGCAGCGTCGAGGTGTTCGACGCGAAGATCACGTCCGGCTTCATATACTCCTGCGCCTTCGCGAAGGTATCAGCCTTGACCTTGCGATCCTCGAACACGGCCTCGATGACGAGGTCGACGTCCTTGAGTGCAGCATAATCGGCAGTCGGCGTAATGCGCGCGAGCAGCGCGTCGGCGTCACCGGGCTTGGCGCGGCCCTTCTTGATCTGCTCCTCGATCACCTTCTGCGCATGCGCCTTGCCCTTGTCGGCGCTCTCCTGGTCGCGGTCGATCAGGACGACGTCGAGGCCGGCACGGGCCGAGACGTAGCCGACGCTCGCACCCATGAAGCCGGCGCCGATCACGGCGATCTTCTTCACCTTGGTCGGGGCTACGTCCTTCGGGCGACGCGCGCCCTTGTTCAGCTCCTGCATCGACAGGAACAGGCTGCGGATCATCGCGGCCGCTTCCTTCGAGCGCAGCACCGAGGTGAAGTAGCGCGACTCGACGCGCAGTGCCGCGTCGATCGGCAACTGCAGGCCTTCATAGACGCAGCTCATGATCGCGCGCGCGGCCGGATAATTGTCGTAGGTCTCGCGGCGATAGATCGCGTTGCCCGCCGGGAACATCATCATGCCGGCCTTGGAGAACACCGGACCGCCCGGCAGCTTGAAGCCCTTCTCGTCCCAGGGCGCGACGGCCTTGCCGCCGCCCTTGATCCAGTCCTTCGCTGCCTTAATGAGGTCGGCGGCCGGAACGATGGCGTGAATCAGATTAAGCGCCTTGGCCTTCTCGACCGTGACCGGATCGCCCTTGAGCAGGATCGTCATCGCGTCCTGCGGCGGCACCAGGCGCGGCACGCGCTGCGTGCCGCCGGCGCCGGGGAACAGGCCGACCTTGACCTCGGGCAGGCCGAGGCGCGTCTTGGGATTTTCCGCCGCGACGCGATAGTGGCAGCACAGCGTGATCTCGAAACCGCCGCCGAGCGCGAGGCCGTTGATCGCGGCCGCCCACGGCTTGCCGGAGGTCTCGATCGAACGCAGCACCTGCGAGAAGCGCCGGCTCTGGTCGAACAGCATCTGGTTTGCGGCGGTCTCGTCCTGCTCCTTCAAGACCTTGGCGTAGGCCTGGTTCATGCCCTCGAGCATCGACAGGTCGGCGCCGGCGCAGAACGCCTCCTTGGCGGAGGTGATGACGACGCCCTTCACGGCGGCGTCGGCCGTGGTTTCCTTGACGATCGCATCGAGCTCGCTGGTCGAGGTCTCGTCGAGCACGTTCATCGAACGGCCCGGGATGTCCCAGGTGACGAGCGCGATGCCGTCGGAATCGGTCTCAACCTTGAAGTTCTTGTAAGCCATGTTGGTTGCTCCTCGGTGCCGCAGCCAATCTCAGGCGCGGCGGTTGACTTGAGATCTCGTAGGGTGGGCAAAGGCGCTCTTGCGCCGTGCCCACCATCCTTCGCGGAGACAGCAATGGTGGGCACGCCCACCCGACGGCAGCTCGTTAGACCCGCTCGATGATGGTCGCGGTGCCCATGCCGCCGCCGATGCACAGCGTCACCAAGGCGGTCGCCTTGTTGGTGCGCTCGAGCTCGTCGAGCACGGTGCCCAAAATCATCGCGCCGGTGGCGCCAAGCGGATGGCCGAGTGCGATCGCGCCGCCATTGACGTTGATCTTGGCGTTGTCGATGTCGAAGGCCTGGATGTAGCGCAGCACGACGGAAGCGAAGGCTTCGTTGAGCTCGAACAGGTCGATGTCCGACTTCTTCATGCCCGAACGCGCGAACAGCTTCTCGGTGACGTCGACCGGACCGGTCAGCATCATCGCCGGCTCGGAGCCGACATTGGCGAAGGCGCGGATCTTTGCGCGCGGCTTCAGGCCGTACTTGCTACCCGCTTCCTTGCTGCCGAGCAGGACGGCGCCGGCGCCGTCGACGATGCCCGACGAGTTGCCGGCGTGGTGCACGTAGTTCACGCGCTCGATTTCTGGGTGCGACTGCACCGCGACGCCGTCAAAGCCGCCCATCTGCGCCATCATCGTGAACGACGGCTGAAGCTGTGCCAGCGACTGCATCGTCGTCGAGGGCCGCATGTGCTCGTCCTTGGCGAGGATGGTGAGGCCATTGATGTCCTTCACCGGCACGACGGACCTGTTGAAACGGCCCTCGTCCCAGGCCTTGGCGGCGCGCTGCTGGCTCTGCACGGCATAGGCGTCGACGTCGTCGCGCGAGAAGCCGTATTTCGTGGCGATCAGATCGGCCGAGACGCCCTGCGGCATGAAGTAGGCCGGCACCGCCATCGACGGGTCCATCGGCCAGGCGCCACCGGAGGCGCCGATGCCGACGCGGCTCATGGATTCGGCGCCGCCACCGATCACCAACTCATGCTGGCCGCTCATCACCTGGGCTGCGGCAAAATTCACGGCGTCGAGGCCGGAAGCACAGAAGCGGCTGATCTGTACGCCGGGCACGGCTTCGCCGAGGCCGGCCTTGAGCGCGGCGAAGCGCGCGATGTCGCTGCCAGCTTCGCCGACGGGGTCGACCACGCCGAGCACGACGTCGTCGACGGAATCTTCCGGCAAATTGTTGCGGTCCTTCAGCGCCTTCAGTGGCACGGTGGCGAGCGCGAGCGCCGTCACCTCATGCAGCGCGCCGTCTGCCTTGCCGCGGCCGCGCGGGGTTCGGACGTGGTCGTAAATATAGGCATCTGCCATGGGAGCCTCCTGATTGCAGTTATTGGTTACGACCGCGGCGCGGTCGGATCATTGGCGAAGCGGGAAGCCTCAGAAAGCTTCCGCCGGCAGTTCCATGATGGTGGCGCAGCCGGCCTGGATGCGCGCGAGATTGGCGGCGGTCTCCGGCAGCATGCGCTCCATGAAGAAGCGGCCGGTGACGAGCTTGGTCGAGAGATAGGGCGTCGCTCCGCTCGCGGCAATCTTCGCCTGCGTCACCTTGGCCATCTTCGCCCACATGTAGCCGAGCGCGACGAAGCCGAAGAGATGCAGGTAATCGGTTGCGGCAGCGCCCGCATTGTCCGGCTTCGCCATCGCGTTCTGCATTAGCCAGGTCGTGGCCTGCTGGAGATGGCCGAGCGAGGCCGAGAGCGGGGTGATGAAAGGCTTCAGCGCCTCGTCGCCGCCGTTCTCCTTGGCGAAGGCCATGACCTCGCCGAAGAAGGCCATGATGGCACGGCCGCCGTCGCGCGGCAGCTTGCGGCCGACGAGGTCGAGCGCCTGGATGCCGTTGGCGCCTTCATAGATCATGGCGATGCGGGCATCGCGCACGAACTGCTCCATGCCCTGCTCGGCGATGTAGCCGTGGCCGCCATACATCTGCTGCGCCTGCACCGCGTTGGCAAAGCCGTAATCGGTGAGGAAGCCCTTCAGCACCGGCGTCATCAGGCCCATGTGGTCGTCGGCGGCCTGGCGGTCCTTCGGGTCCTCGGAGCGATGGGCGACGTCGCTCTTCAGCGCGGTCCACATCACGAAGGCGCGCGCCGCCTCGTTGAAGGCGCGGATCGAGAGCAGCGTGCGGCGTACGTCGGGATGCACGATGATCGGGTCGGCCTGCTTGTCCGGCGCCTTCACGCCGGTCAGCGAACGGCCCTGGATGCGCTCGCGGGCATAGGCGACCGCGTTCTGATAGGCGACCTCGGACTGCGCGAGACCCTGCACGGCGACGCCGAGGCGGGCCTCGTTCATCATCACGAACATGCCCTGCATGCCCTTGTTCTCTTCGCCGATCAGCCAGCCGGTGGCGCTGTCGTAGTTCATCACGCAGGTGGAATTGCCGTGAATGCCCATCTTGTGCTCGATCGAGCCGCACACCACGCCGTTGCGTGCGCCGACCGAACCATCGGCATTGACCAGGAATTTCGGCACCACGAACAGCGACACGCCCTTTATGCCGGCGGGTGCGCCCTCGATGCGGGCGAGCACGAGGTGGATGATGTTGGGGGCAAGGTCATGCTCACCGGCCGAGATGAAGATCTTCGTGCCGGTGATCCTGAAGCTGCCGTCGGGCTGGCGGACCGCCTTGGTGCGGAGCATGCCGAGATCGGTGCCGCAATGCGGCTCGGTCAGGTTCATGGTGCCGGTCCACTCACCCGCCACCATCTTCGGCACGTAGGTCTGCTTCTGCTCGGGCGAGCCGTGCACGATCAGCGCCGCGGTCGCGCCCATGGTGAGGCCGCCATACATCGAGAACGCCATGTTGGCGGAGATCTGGAATTCGTTGACCGCCTGGCTCAGTGTCACCGGCAGGCCCTGGCCGCCGAACTCGGTCGGCGCCGACAGGCCAAGCCAGCCGCCCTCTGCCACTTGCTTGAAAGCGTCCTTGAAGCCCTTCGGCGTGGTGACGCTGCCGTCATCGGCGCGCTTGCAGCCTTCGAGATCGCCGACACGGTTGAGCGGCTGCAGCACTTCTTCCGCAAGCTTCGCGGCTTCGCCGAGAATGGCTTCGCGCACGTCGCTCGACGCATCGGAGAAGCCGGCCAGATTGTCGTAGCGGTCGATCTGGAAGACGTCGTTGAGCAGGAAGTTCACGTCTTCGACGGGGGCTTTATAGATCGGCATGATGGTCTCCCGGCAGGCGGTCTGAAGTGATGATGTTGGCTTATGACTGGGCGGCGGCCAACTGCTCCGCCATCAGGCGGTGCAGCATGTTGATCGCCTTGAGCGGACGCACCATCACCTTGAAATGGGTGATGCGTCCCTCAGCATCGAAGGTGATGATGTCGACACCGTTGATCTCGATGCCGTCGATGACATTCTTGAATTCGAGCACCGCGCCGTTGGCGCTTTTCCACTCGCCGACATAGGTGAAGCCGGGACCGCCGAGCACCTTCTCGGCACTGGCGAGATATTTGAAGGTGATGTCGCGGCCACGCTGCGGCGAATGCACGACGGGGCTTTCGAACACGGCGTCAGGATGGAGCAGGTCCCAGAGCGCGGCGCGGTCGTGGGACTTCATAAAGGCGTACCAGGAGTCGAGGCCGGTCATTCTCAGGTGCCTCCCTTAGTCAAAGGCCTTCTCGATCAAAGGCCTTGGCAAAAACGCGAAAACAACCCCATGCACAGTAGCGCGATGGCCGATAAGGGCGGGTCTGAAGCCCGCCTCATATGCACATTGACGCATATGCACCAATGCGCATAAAGTCAAGTCAATTGGTCGAGACCTCGAAAGGGAGCTGGTGCCATGGCGCTCGGCGACGCAATCCTCGCATGCCTGACCGAACGTCCGATGACGGGCTACGAGCTCGCCAAGACATTCGATTCCTCGATCGGCTTCTTCTGGAAAGCCGACCACCAGCAAATCTACCGCGAGCTCTCCAAGCTGCGCGACCGCGGCTACATCCAGGGCCGCGAGGTCGTGCAATCGGGCAAGCCCAACAAACTGATTTATACGCTGACTCCCGAGGGGCGAACAGCGCTGCGGCACTGGGCCGCGCGGCCGAGCACGCCGCCCTCGATCAAGGACGACCTGCTGGTGCGGCTGCACGCGCTCGACAGCATCGACATCGAGCCCATGCGCACCGATCTGATGGCCCGTCTGGAGCACCATCGCGACCGGCACGAGAATTACGAGCGGATCCTCAAGAAGCGATTTCCGGAGGGCTCGGCGTCGGGCGTGCTCGACCTCGGCAATCTGCTGCTGCTTCAGCTCGGTGCCCGCCACGAGCAGATGGTGGCCGATTTCTGCGAAGAGGCGCTCCAGGCGCTATCGGCGATGAGCGGCAAGAGCACGGTCGTGCCGCTGGAGGACGGCAAGCGCGAGGGGAAGGGCTGAGCCCGCGCAGCCCTAGTACTTCGTGACGACCGGCCTATCCCAGTTGAACCGGACATTGACGCCGGCGCGGACGATGTCGTCCGTCAGCCTGACGTCGCGCGTGACGGCGCCGCTGATCGGCGGATCGACATATCGTTTGCTGCCAAAATCGACGTGCACATATTCGAGCTTGAGGGTCACGGCGCCCCAGGTATCGACATAGGCCGCCCATTCACCACCGAGCCCGGCCGCCAGGCCGGTGCGGGTCTGGGAGCTGGTGACCTGCACCACTTGGTTGGACACGGTGACCTCGGTGCCCGCGAAGGCGATACCGGCCGTGCCATAGATCAGAAACTGATCGAGCGCGTAACCGACACGGCCGCGGAACATATCGATCCATTTTTCCCGCGTGCCGCTCGTCACCCCGACGTTGAAGGGCGGCAGATCCTGCACCTTGCCGTGCTGGTTGGTCCATGACGCGTCGTTCTCGAAGCCGAGCACGGTCTTTTCGATCTGGAAATCGCAGCCGAAGACACCGCCCGCGACGGCAGCACCGCTGAGATTGAAAGTCCCTGTGATCGTTGGCCCGGAGTCGTCGCCAGCGCGCCGGACATGCTCGCTCTTGCCCCAGTTGCCGCCGCCCTGGATGCCGACATAGCAGCTGGTCCAATTGTATCCCGCGGGCGCCGGTGCCTTCACCGCAGGCGCTGCCGCCGGGGCATCGGCGGCAACAGCATGCGATGCCAGTCCGGCCGCCATCGCGGCCACGAGCAACCTTTTCATGTCAGCCAACAATCCAGTCAGGCAAGAACCCGCCCGTGGATCGGGCCGCTCTCTATCCATTGAGACGTGCGGATCGGGCGCGTGGCGAAATCTTTGTCGGGACGCAGCTTTGGGGCGGGGCCAACGGCGGCAATCGGGTTCCCGGCGCCCAACTTTAAGACACCGGCAACGCGTTCCTTAACCCGTTATTTACCGTAACAGGAAAAAGTCGGTTTTCGAGGCAGACGACCCGCGCCAAATCCGATTGTCTTCACAACCGGCACGCGTGGGGAGGCTGGAGGCGCCGGGTGGGGCGCCGGAGTCGGAACCGGACAGAGTCATGAATTCGCGCGTATCGTGGAGTGTTGACGGCATCGATCCATCCGTCAGGGAGCGGGCCGAAGCTGCTGCGCGTCGTGCCGGCATGTCACTCAACGATTGGCTGAACTCCACGCTCGGCGAGACGGCCCCGCCGAATTTTCGCGGACCTTACGATCAACGCCAAGAACAACGTCAAGACCAGCGTCAAGAGCAGCGCCAGGATCAGCGCCCGCAACAGATGCCGAGCCAGGAGAGCCGCGACGTCGCCGATATCCACCAGCGGCTCGACGCGATCACCCAGCAGATCGAACGGATTTCAAAGCCCGCGCCGCGCCAAGATGCTTCACGACAGGACGCGTCGCGACCAGACGTCTCGCGCGAGCAGGGCGTCGCGCGCCAGCTCAACGACGCGATCTCGCGGCTCGATGCGCGGCTGTCGCAAATCTCAAAGCCGCAGCAGCCTCAGCGGCCGGTACCGGCTCCGGCACCCGTCGAGACGCGCCAGCGCCAGGCCGATATGGTCGAGCGCGCGGCCGCACAGGTCTATCGCAATTCACCTCCCTTGAGCCCCGCGTCGTTCGACGTTGCCGTCGCCGAGATCACGGCCCGGCAGAGCGAGCTCGACGGCTTTGCGCCGCGGCAGATACCGCCGCGCGCAGCGCCCTCGATTGCACCGACGGCAGCTCCTTTCGCGCCCCCGATGGCGCCGCCCGCGCCTGCCTATGCCCCGCCGCCCCCGCAGCCGGGGCCGGATTTCTCGTCGCTCGAGCGCCATTTGCTCAAGATCACGAGCCAGATCGAGTCGCTCCAGCGCCCTGACAACACCGAGCAGGCAATCAACGCTTTCCGCAGCGAGCTTGCCGAGATCCGCCACGCCATCACCGAGGCGATGCCGCGCCGTGCGATCGAATCGATCGAGAACGAGATCCGCTCGCTGCACCGTCGCATCGACGAGACCCGCTCGTCCGGGACGGATGGCCAGGTCCTGTCGGGCATCGAGCACGCGCTGTCCGAGATCAAGCAGGTGCTGCGCACGCTGACACCGGCCGAGCAGCTCACCGGTTATGATGAAGCGATCCGCAACCTCGGCGCCAAGCTCGATCTGATCCTGCGCGCCAATGACGACCCGTCGACGGTGCGCCAGCTCGAAGGCGCGATCTCGGCGTTGCGCGGCATCGTCTCCAACGTCGCTTCCAACGAAGCCCTGGCGCGTCTTTCCGACGACGTGCAGCTGCTGTCCTCCAAGGTCGACCAGGTCACCCGCTCGTCCGGCCCCAGCGACAGCTTTGCGGTACTGGAGCAGCGCATCGCGGCGCTCACCGCCGCGCTGGAAACGCGCGAGCGGCCGCAGCCCACCGAGAGCAGCGAGCATCTCGAAGCCGCGATCCGCGCGCTGTCGGACCGTTTCGACCGCATGCAGGTCGGCAACGATTCCGCGTCGACCTTTGCGCATCTCGAACAGCGGGTCTCGTATCTGCTGGAGCGGATCGAAGCTGCCTCCGATCCGCGCAACGGCAATCTAAGCCGCGTCGAGGACGGGCTGCACGACATCCTGCGGCATCTGGAGCGGCAGCAGGCGACCTATTCCGCCCTCGCCGAAAGCCGCAATTCGGCACCATCTGCCGATTCCGGCATGGTCGATCTGGTCAAGCGCGAGCTCTCCGACATCCGCTTCAGCCAGGCCGAGACCAACCGCAGCACCCAGGATTCGCTCGAGGCCGTGCACAGCGCGCTCGGCCATGTCGTCGATCGCCTCTCGATGATCGAGGGTGATCTGCGCGCGGTGCGCACGGCGCCGCCGGCACCCGCGCCGCAGCCGATGCCCAGTTCGACGTCCATGTCGATGCCAATGGCCGCGCCCATGGAGCCCCCGCCTGTCGCGCGCGAGCCGTGGCAGCAGCCGCAGCAGCAGCCGAAATACGATCCGAAGCCGGAGCTGCAGAACCCGGCCGCCGCGCAACAGCCGCCACAGGGCGCCTTCGTCGCCGCGCCGCGCGAATTCCATGCCGCCGCACCGGCCGCGCCGCCGCCGGTGCCAACCGCACCGCCCGTTCCGCCGCGTGCGATCAGCGAGATCCTCGAGCCGCACACGGCGCCCGCGCGCGCCGCGCTCGCACCGGAATTGCCGCCGGACCATCCGCTCGAGCCGGGCACACGGCCGGGCGGCCGCGTCGCCACGCCCTCGGAGCGCATTGCCGCGTCCGAAAGCGCGATCAGCGAAATCCCCGCCGCGCCGAAAGAGCCGGTGTCGTCGTCGAGCTTTATCGCGGCCGCGCGCCGTGCCGCGCAGGCCGCCGCCGCGCAGCCGGAAAAGCCGGCCCGCGGTGCCAAGGCAAGTGCAAAGGCAGCTGCCAAGGCGGCCATCGCAGGCCGCGCCAAGGACACGGGCCAGGAAGGTGGCTCGACCATCACCTCGAAGATCCGCTCGCTGCTGGTCGGCGCCAGCGTGGTCGTGATCGTGCTCGGCACCTTCAAGATGGCGATGAACCTGCTCGATGGCGGCAGCCCGCCGCCGTCACCGCAGGCGATGGAGAATTCGTCGAGCGCGCCCGCGCCGCAGGCTCCTCCGCCGCCGGTCGAGACCAAGCCCGCCACGCCCGAGCAGGTCACGCCGTCGATGACCTCGCCGACGCCGATCGGGAAGCAGTCGCTGAATAATCCCGCGCCGGCTCCCATGGCAGGGGCGGGCAGCTCGGCTTCGGTCGAAATCCCGCCGGTCCCCGCGACGCCACCACCGCCTGCGGCGAGCAACGACGTCACCGGCGCGCTGTCGGGCATGAGCCGCGCGAAGCTTGGCATGATCCAGGTGCCGCCGAGCGAGAAGCTCCCTGACGGCATCGGCGGTCCGGTGCTGCGCACCGCCGCGATGAAGGGCGATGCGACCGCGGCCTACGAGATCGGCGTGCGCTTTGCCGAGGGCAAGGGCGTCGCTGCGAATTACGATGAAGCCGCCAAATGGTACGACCGCGCGGCGCAGGCCGGCGTGGTGCCCGCGACCTTCCGCCTCGGCACGCTCTATGAGAAGGGCCTCGGGGTGAAGAAGGACGCCGACATCGCCCGCCGGTACTACACGCAGGCCGCCGAGCGCGGCAACGCCAAGGCGATGCACAATCTCGCGGTGCTCGACGCCGACGGCGGCGGACGCGGCGCCAATTACAAGAGCGCGGCGCAGTGGTTCCGCAAGGCCGCCGATCGCGGCGTCGCCGACAGCCAGTTCAACCTCGGCATCCTCTATGCCCGCGGCATCGGCGTGGAGCAGAACCTCGCCGAATCCTACAAATGGTTCACTCTCGCAGCCGCCCAGGGTGACGCGGATGCATCCGGCAAGCGCGACGACGTCGCCAAGCGGCTCGATCCGCAGTCGCTCGCCGCCGCCAAGCTCGCGATCCAGACGTTCAGCGCCGAGCCGCAGCCCGACGACGCGGTCAATGTTCCCGCCCCGAACGGCGGCTGGGACAGCGCGCCGCAGGCAAACGCAAAGCCCGCGCCGAAGCCGGTCGCAACCAAGCGCGCGGCGTCAGCGGCGCACTAAAGCGCACTCTCACTCCTCATGGTGAGGAGCGCGCCCTGGCGCGCGTAGCGGACGATGCTTCGCATCGCCGCGAGAACCATGCAGGCCCCCACCACCGATCCGGGCCTCGCCCTTCGAGACGCCTGCTGCGCAGGCTCCTCAGGGTGAGGGGAGACAGCTCGCGCGCCGCATTCACCACGCCCTAAATTCATGGTCCCGCCCGACAACGAATTCCGCTATTGAGGGGCGCGGCAATCGTTCCGACCGTCCGGCGAGCATTCCCGCGCAATCGATCCATTTCGCCGGAGTGTGGTCCTTCGATGCAGCTCTATCTCCCGATCGCCGATCTGCCGGTCAACATCTTCCTGGTGCTGGCGATGGGCGCGGCGGTCGGCTTCGTCTCCGGCATGTTCGGGATCGGCGGCGGCTTCCTGATGACGCCGCTTCTGATCTTCATCGGGATCACGCCGGCGGTCGCGGTCGCCTCCGTTGCGAGCCACATCGCGGCCTCCTCCTTTTCCGGCGCGCTGTCCTACTGGCGGCGGCGTGCGATCGATCCGGCGCTGGCGAGTGTGCTGTTATGCGGCGGTGTCACCGGCACGGCGCTCGGAGTGTGGACCTTCACGCAGCTTCGCGCGCTCGGCCAACTCGATCTGATGATCGCGTTGTCCTACGTGGTGCTGCTCACCACGGTCGGCAGCCTGATGTTCTCCGAGGGCCTGCGCGCCCTGATGCGGACCCGTCGCGGCGCGGTGCCGCCACGGCGCACGCACAGCTGGATCCACGGCCTGCCGCTGAAAATGCGGTTCAAGCGCTCGAAGATCTACCTCTCGGTCATTCCGGTCGTGATCGTCGGCATCGTGATCGGCTTCATCGGCGCCATCATGGGCATCGGCGGCGGCTTCATCCTGGTGCCGATCATGATCTATCTGCTGCGGGTGCCGACTTCGACCGTGATCGGGACCTCGATGGTCCTGACGCTGGTCACGATGCTGTTCGCGACCTTGCTGCATGCGGTGACCAATCACCTCGTCGACGCGGTGCTGGCGCTGATCCTGATGGTCGGCGGCGTCACCGGCGCGCAGTTCGGCGCCCGCGCCGGCCAGAAGATCCGGGGCGAGCAGCTGCGGCTGTTGCTGGGCCTGCTGATCCTTTCGGTCGGCGTCCGCTTCGCCATCGAGCTGGTGATCCGGCCCGAGGATCTCTTCACCATCCGTGAATTGGGAGTGAGCGGATGATGCGCGCAGCTCTCGCGGTCCTTCTCGTCCTGCTGCTCGGCTCGGCCGCGCGTGCCGAGCGACTGATCGTGTCGGTCTCCAACCATCGTGTCACGGTGACGCCGAACTATTCCGGCGAGGAACTGGTGCTGTTCGGCTCGGTCGAGAAGGACGCCTCCACGCCCGCGGACCGCAAGAGCTACGATCTCGTCGTCACCGTGATGGGCCCGCGCGCCGACATGGTGACGCGACGCAAGGAGCGCACCTTCGGGATCTGGATCAACACCGACTACCGGCAGTTCCTGGCGGTGCCGAGCTATCTCGCGCTGTTCGCCAACCGCCCCTTCGATGTCATCACCTCACCCGAGATCGCGCGGCGGCAGCAGATCGGGCTCAACAACGTGCTGCTGACCCAACGGGTCAGCGGCGACTATGCCGACGTGGTGCCGAACGATGCGTTCCGCTCGGCCTTCATCCGCCTGCGAACCCAAAAAGGTCTCTATCGCGAGGACCCGAGCGCGGTGACGTTCCTGACACCGACGCTGTTCCGTACCGGCATTCCACTGCCGGAGGAGGTGCCGATCGGCACCTATGAGGTGGAAATCAAATTGTTCGCCAATGGCGCGTTGGTCACCAAGACCGAGACCGCGTTCGAGATCGTCAAGGTCGGCTTCGAGCAGTTCGTCGCGACCAGTGCGCGCCAGCACGGGCTGATCTATGGCCTCGCGACCGCCGCGATGGCGCTGATGACGGGCTGGATGGCGTCGATCGTGTTTCGGAAGGATTAGCGTCCGTCATTGCGAGCGCAGCGAAGCAATCCAGACTGTCGCCGCGGAGGGACTCTGGATTGCTTCGCTGCGCTCGCAATGACGGTGGGGCGCGATCACGGCGCCTCAACCACCGTCGGCAGGCCCGGCTCCAGCAATCGCAACCGGGTCCCGAAGCCGAGCACATCAAAGGTCTTGCGCAGATCCTCGCCGTCCTGGCGGAAATGCGCCCAGCCCTCGGTATGCAAGGGCACGATCATCGCATCCGGAAAGGCGCGCGCCGTCTCGATGGTGTCGTTGGTGTCCATGGTGAGATGGAACGGCCCGCGCGTTTGCGCCGCGCCCGCGAACGGCAGCACCACGCCGCATTTGAAGCGGCGCGCGACCTCGGCGACGCCGTCGAACCAGGTGGTGTCGCCGCTGATGTAGACGTCGCTCGTGTCCGTGCGGCTCGAGGACACCACGAAGCCGATGACGTCGCCCGACAGCGGCTCGATGCCGGCGGGGCCGTGGCGCGCGGGCGTCGCGGTGATCGTCAGCGTGTTGCCGTCACGGTCCTTCAGATGCGAGGTCGCCCAGGGCGCGAGGCCCTCGACATGACCGCCCAGGCGTTCTGCGCCGGCCTCGGTCGTCAGCACGCGCTTTGCGTGTTTGAGAAACGCGCGGCCGGAATTGTCGAGATTGTCAGAGTGCTGGTCGTGGCTGAGCAGGACCGCATCGATCGGGCCGATCGCGTCGGCCTTCAGTGCGGGACCGATTGTCTTCTCCAGCGTCACATGCGGCAGCTGATAGGCGCCCAGCGCATCGAAGGTCGGATCGGTGAGCAGGCGGAACCCGTCGATCTCGATCAGCGCAGTGGGGCCGCCGATCAGGGTGATGGAAATGGGCATCAGAAAACTCCTCTTACGCGACGGGCTTTGCGGGGCGCGTCACCAGGTAAATTCCGAGCGCGACCGGGATGATGCCGAGCAGGTCGCGGGCCTCGACATGCTCGCCGAGCACGATGTAGGCGAACAGCATGCCGAGCGGCGGCATCAGGAAATGATAGGCGCTCGCAGCCGTTGCGCCACACACTTTCAGGAGATGAAACCAGAGCCAGTAGGCGAGGATCGAGCCACCGAGCACGAGGAAGGCGAAGGCGCCGACCAGGCCCGGGGTGAAATCGATTGCGTGGACGTCGGCAAAGGTGAACGCGACCGGCGTCAGCACGATGCCGGCGGCGAGGTTCTGCACGCCGTTGCCGATCCACAGGCTTCCCTTCGGCGCGAGCAGCTTGAACAGAATCGTGCCGGCGACGATGGAGGCGAGTGAGGCCAGGGTGAAGACGATGCCGTGCAGGGAGTCGGTGCCGACCGACAGGCGATGCCAGACGATCAGGGTGACGCCGATGATGCCGAGCAGGAGACCGCCCGCCTTGCGCCAGGTCATGCCTTCGCCAAGCAGCAACGCAGCGAGCGCCGCCGTGAAGACCGGATTGGCCGAGACGATCAGGCCGCCGAGGCCGGCGGAGACCGATTGCAGGCCGGTGTAGCCGAGCCCGAGATAGAGCGCGTTGTTGGCGATGCCGAGCACGGCGAAGATCGCGACATCGCGCCAGGACAAGGACCAGCCATCACCGCGGATCAGCGTCGCACCGAGGATCAAAATGCCGGCGAGCGAGAAGCGCGCGGCGAGCAGGATCAGCGGCGGGCAATGGGTGACGCCGATCTTGCCGGCGACGAAGGCATAGCTCCAGAGCAGGCAAAACAGTCCGATGGCGAGCGGCAGCGTGTTGAACCGGCTGCGGGGCGCGGGAATAGATGTGGCGAGCGACATGAGGGCATTCTCCTGAGCCCTCGATCTAGGGAGACGGCTTGTCATTTGGAAATTAAATGATTAACTTCCGATCAGTGGATTTTCGAATGGAGGCGGCCATGCTCGACCTGGAGCTCCTGCGCAGCTTCGTCTCGGTGGTCGAGGCCGGCGGCTTCACCCGCGCCGGCGAGCGCGTCCACCGCACGCAATCGACCGTCAGCCAGCAGATCAAGCGGCTGGAGGAGGACGTCGGCCAGGTGCTCTTGCACCGTGACGGCAAGGACGTGCGCCCCACCGAGGCCGGCGAGCGGTTGCTGTCCTATGCGCGGCGGCTGCTCACGCTCGCCGAGGAGGCGCGCGACGTGCTGCGCGAGCCCGACAGTGAAGGCGCGATCCGGCTCGGCATCCCCGAGGATTTTGCGGCGTACCGGCTGGCAAAACTGCTCGGCGCCTTCTCGCGCTCACATCCGGGTCTGCGAATGGATGTGCGCGCCGACCAGAGCAAGAACCTGTCCCGCGACCTCGAACGCGGCGAGCTCGACCTGGCGCTGTTCAAGCGTGAGGCCGGCGCGAAAGGCGCTATCGCGGTGTGGCCGGAGCGGGTGCACTGGGTCACCAGCAAGAGCCATCCGGTCGACGTCAACGCCTCGTCGGTGCCGCTGATCGGATTTCCGCTCGGCTGTCTCTATCGCGCCGGCGCCATCCACGCACTGGAAAGCGCGGGCCGCGCCTGGCACATGTCTTACTCGTCATCGAGTCTCGCGGGCATCCAGGCTGCGGTCGCCGCGGGCATGGGCTTAAGCATCTTGTCGGAGATGTCGATCCAGTCCGACCACCGCGTGCTGACGGCCAAGGACGGATTTGAGCCGATCAACCGGACCGAAGTGGCGCTGATGGCCTCGCCCGGTGCCAGCCCCGCGACGCTGCGGTTGGCGGATCGGCTCGCAGAGTTCTGCGACAATGTACAGGCCAAGGCGGCGTGATCACTCCGCGGCAATCACTGTGAGTTCCGGCCACAACGCCTTCCATCGCGCGGCCTTCACCGCGTAACTTGCCGCAGAGAAGTTCGGACCCGGATTGGGCCGCGCGATCAATCCGGTTATGTCGTCGAAGCCGTGCGGCGCGTAGACCTCAAAGCTGTCGCCAGCGTGCCTCACACCGACTTGCGTGTTCTGGGTGAGGAAACGGTCGATGCCGTCGGTCGAGCAGGTTAGAGGCGGATAGGGCAGGCCGTGCTTGCCGGGATACCAAAGGTGCACGCGCGCCTGGTTGCGGGTCTCGATCTTGACGCCGAGATGCGAGAGCCGCGCGTGCAGCGTGCGGATCACCGTGTCCTCCGCCTCCCATGAGGTGTCAGGATCGAAATAGAACACGTCGTAATCGGCGATGCCATGATCGACCGCGCGGTCCGTGAGTACGTTCCACGCCGTCTGCACCAGGCACCCCGACACAAGCCACGCATCGGGAAGCGCGAGCGAGGCGAGCTCGCCGATGATTGCAACATTGACCGGGTTCTTCAGCGCCAGCGTGAGGAAGCGGTCGCGATCCATCGCGGCCATCATTCACGCGCTGGCATCGTACGCCGCGCGTGCCGTCTTCGAGGCGAGGCCACGCCAGCGCCGCCGCAGGAACGGCTCGACGATCGCGCGCTTCGCCTTGGACAGGCGGATCAGCACGATCGGATAGTCGGCGTAGTGATCGGTGAAATAGAAGATTTTTGGCTGGCTCCCGACCAGCATGGCGCGCTCGTCGATCGGGACATCCGGCATCACCAGACTGTCGCCGTCCTCCTTCAGACGCACCAGCATGTTCTTGCGCACTTTCAGTGCCGGCGTGCCGTAGGAGGTGCCGTCCTCGACCTCCGGCCACGTCAGCGCAAGTTTTCTGACGTCGTCGAAGGTCACGAGATCAGCTCAGTGCACGGCGGTGAAGAATCGCGCGAGCCGGAAGCCGGAGAGCCAGGTCCACACCGGCTGGCCGCGCATGCCCAGATCCCAGGAGCCGAGCACGGCATCCGCGCGTCCGACCAGATTGTCGATCGGCAGCAGGCCGACGCCGCCGGAGCGCAGGGGCACGCGGCTGTCGGCGGAATTGTCGCGGTTATCGCCGAGCACGAAGAGATGGCCGGGCGGCACCGTCACTTCAGGCGTGTTGTCGAGCGGACCGTTGTCGCGCATCTTGAAGATCAGATGCGACACGCCGTTCGGCAGCGTCTCGACATAGCGGTAGGCGGGCTCGCTGCCGCCATTGTCGTCTTCGGCAGCGCCGACACCATCCGGCTTCAGCTCGGCGGGACGGTCGTTGATGAAGAGCTGCCCCTGCCGCATCTGGATGCGGTCGCCGGGCAGACCCACGACGCGCTTGACCCAGGCCTGCGAGCGATCGCCGGGCCAGCGGAACACGACGACGTCGCCTTGCTTCGGCGTCTCCGCGAAGACGCGGCCGCTTTCGGGCAGGTTGATCTGGATCGGCAGCGACGAGGTGCCGTAGCCATAGGGGAATTTCGAGGCGAGCAGCGCATCGCCGATCAGGAGCGTCGGCTCCATCGAACCCGACGGTACGTAGAACGGCTCGGCAAGCGCGCCCTTGGCGATGAACACGGCGGCGACGATGCCGGCGAGCTGCATGAGCTGACCAGCCCAGCCGCTGCTCTTCCGCTTGGCGGTGACAGTTACCTTCTCAACGCTCATGCGCCCGTTCCACCTACAGTAATACGTTCCATCAGAAGCGACGGCTGGCCGACGCCGACGGGCACGCCCTGACCGTTCTTGCCGCAGGTGCCGATGCCGGTATCGAGCGCGAGATCGTTGCCGATCATGCGGATGCGATGCAAATCGGTCGGCCCGTTGCCGATCAGCATGGCGCCCTTCAGCGGCGCGCCAATCTTGCCGTTCTCGATCTTGTAGGCCTCGGTGCACTGAAAGACGTATTTGCCCGAGGTGATGTCGACCTGGCCGCCGCCGAAATTCGCGGCGAACACGCCGTTCTTCACGGACGCCAGGATCTCGGCCGGATCGCGGTCGCCCGCGAGCATGTAGGTGTTGGTCATGCGCGGCATCGGCACATGGGCGTAGCCCTGGCGGCGGCCGTTGCCGGTCGGCTTCATGTTCATCAGGCGCGCGTTCTGGCGGTCCTGCATGTAGCCGACCAGAATGCCGTCCTCGATCAGCACGGTGCGGTTGGTCGGCGTGCCCTCGTCGTCGATCGACAGCGAGCCGCGGCGCGAGGCAATGGTGCCGTCGTCGATCACGGTGACGCCCTTGGCCGCAACCTGCTGGCCCATCAGGCCGGCGAACGCGGACGTCTTCTTGCGGTTGAAATCGCCTTCGAGGCCATGGCCGACCGCCTCATGCAGCATCACGCCGGGCCAGCCGGCCCCGAGCACGACGTCCATCTCGCCAGCGGGGGCGGGGATCGATTCCAGATTGACCAGGGCTTCGCGCAGCGCGCCGTCGGCGGCGTCGCGCCAGTTCTTGCTCTCGATGAATTCGGCATAGCCGGCGCGGCCGCCATAGCCCTTGCTGCCGCTCTCCTGGCGATCGCCCTGTCCGGCGACGACGGAGACATTGACGCGCACGAGCGGGCGGATGTCGCGATAGCTCTCGCCGTCGGGCCGCAGGATCTCGACGACCTGCCAGGTCGCCCCCAGGCTGACGCTGACCTGCCGCACCCGCGGATCCTTGTCGCGTAAGTAAGCGTCGATCTCGGCGAGCAGCTTCACCTTGGTCTCGAAGCCCGGCGCATCAAGCGGATTGTCGTCGGCATAGAGCCGCACATTGGTGTGCGGGGGCGGGGCCGCAAAGCTGCCCGAATAGCCGCCGCGCACGGCGGCGACCGCGTCGGCGGCGCGAATCAGCGCCGGCAGCGAGACGTCGGAGGAATGGGCATAGCCGACCGCGTCGTCCTTGACGGCGCGCAGGCCAAAGCCCTGCGAGGTGTCATAGGTCGCCTGCTTCAGCCGCCCATTGTCGAACATCAGCGCTTCGGTCTGGCTGTATTCCAGGAACAATTCGCCGTCGTCGGCACCGGCAAGCCCGCGTGCGACCTCGTTGCGAACCTGGTCGCGGTCGAGATTGGCGCGGTCGAGCAGGGAGGTTGTGGCTGGATTGGTCATGCGTCCGTCCATTATCGAAAGATGTAGGGCAAGATAATGGTTTCCCGGCGGTTCCGCGAGGGTGCCAGGTGCCACATTACGAAACGATAGGATTCGCCGCGCGCGGACGCGCCTGCCGCCCTACGGCAGCTTGTCATAGCCCTCGCCGAGCCCGTTCAGGCTGAGCGGGAAGCCGATGCCTTCTTCCGGGGTCTCGAAGATGATGAAGGTCGCGGTCTTGGCGGTGCGGAGCTGGCCGAGCAGCTTGTCGTCCATGACGACCTCGGCGACGCAGCCATTGGGCAGACAGCGGACGAAGCCGGCGCGGCCGACGTCCTGGTTGTCGAGCTTCAGTCCAAGGCCGGAGGGCAGCAGCACGCCGAGCGGTGCCACCACCCGCATCAGCCGGCTCTTCTGGTCGGCGGTCTTGAGCACGATCACGGTAAGGCCGGCATTGGAGCGGTCTTCGGCCACCACGCTCTGGATCAGGGCGCATTGCTCGGTCTGGGCGCCGGGCGGGGTGTCGCAGCGGATCTGCCAGTCGCCATGGACGGAGCGCACCGCGCCCTGCGCATGGGCGAGGCCCGGGATCGCCAAGACGACGACCGCCGCCAGCAGGGCCGCCAGCATCGTGGGGCCGCTCGCCTGCCTTGCCATGCTTCTCGAAAACCCCATCGGGTCGGTCCCTCTGCTCGCCTGGGTCGCTCGCGCCTGGCGGACTGATACGGGAATGACGGCGTCTTGAAGGCAATTCGCAAGCAAATTCCGCGCCGCCAACACCGCCATCGCCCGCACGAATCAGGTTCCTGCGCGGCTGTCTGCCAGTGCCTACCGCGGGCAATGCCGCTGTCAAGCCGCGGCATCCCGGGAAACGGTATTTTTCTCTGATGTTACTAGGAAATATCTTGCGGGTGATGGCTGACAGACGGGTCTCAAGACTGCATTGCGATAGATCAAGAATTATGGTTTGAGAGGCTTGATTTCGGCGTTCTAGCGATCTGGCCCCAATTCCTCTTAGAGGTATTCTTGCGCGGCGGTTTGTCAGACGGGCGGATCGAATAAGCGTTTCCCGGAAATAGGGGGATGCACTTGGGGTGATTTCGTTAGGGGAGCGCGAACGGCATGAGGATGTCGATGGGCCATGTGGGCCGGCACTTGCTGGGATTGGCCGTGGCGGGTCTGACGCTGGCGACGGGCGGTGCGGCATACGCCGAACTCGGGCAGCCGGCGCCGTGGGAATGGACGCTCCAGCAATCCGCCTCGCCGGTGATGGACAATATCGTCTGGTTCCACAACTTTCTGTTCGTGCTGATCACGCTGATCACGCTGTTCGTTCTGGCGTTGCTGGTGATCGTGGTCATGAAGTTCAACGCGAAGGCCAATCCGGTGCCGTCGCGGACCACGCACAACACGCTGATCGAGGTGGCCTGGACGCTCGTTCCGGTGCTGATCCTGGTCGGTATCTCGGTGCCGTCGTTCCGCCTGCTGTTCCTCGAACTCGACGTGCCGAAGGCGGATTTGACCATCAAGGCCACCGGCAAGCAGTGGTACTGGTCCTATGCCTATCCTGATAACGGCAAGTTCGAGTTCGACTCGCTGATGGCCCAGGACAAGCAGCCCCGCCTGCTCGGCGTCGACAACGAGATGGTGGTGCCGGTCAACAAGGTGATTCGTGTCCAGGTCACCGGCGCGGACGTCATCCACGCCTTTGCGCTGCCGGCTTTCGGCGTCAAGATCGACGCCATTCCGGGGCGGCTGAACGAGACCTGGTTCAAGGCCACCAAGACCGGCATGTTCTACGGCCAGTGCTCTGAGCTCTGCGGCAAGGACCACGCCTTCATGCCGATCGCGATTCGCGTCGTGGAGGACAAGGACTTCGCCTCCTGGGTCGAAACGGCAAAGAAGAAATATGCGAGCGGCGGCACCAGCACTTTCGCCTCCGCGGCCGGCCCGACGCAGTAAGCGCCGGGCGAAGGCTCGAGGGACAGAAAGCGACATAAAGGGCGGGACCGCAGAAGGTCCGAACGGGACGCAAGGCAGGATTTGAAAATGGCAACGAGCGCAGCGGCACACGGCGATCACGCGCAAGACCACGGACATGACGAGCACGCCCATCCGACCGGATGGCGGCGCTATGTCTATTCGACCAACCACAAGGACATCGGTACGATGTACCTGATCTTCGCGGTCATCGCCGGCGTCATCGGTGCCGCGATGTCGATCGCGATCCGTGCCGAGCTGATGTATCCGGGCGTGCAGATCTTCCACGAAACGCACACCTATAATGTGTTCGTGACCTCTCACGGCCTGATCATGATCTTCTTCATGGTCATGCCCGCGATGATCGGCGGCTTCGGCAACTGGTTCGTGCCGCTGATGATCGGCGCGCCCGACATGGCGTTCCCGCGCATGAACAACATCTCGTTCTGGCTGCTGCCGGCCTCCTTCGCGCTGCTGCTGATGTCGACCTTCGTCGAGGGCGAGCCGGGTGCCAACGGCGTCGGCGCCGGCTGGACCATGTATGTGCCGCTGTCGAGCTCCGGCCATCCGGGCCCGGCCGTCGACTTCGCGATCCTGTCGCTGCATCTGGCGGGCGCCTCGTCGATTCTCGGCGCCATCAACTTCATCACCACGATCTTCAACATGCGCGCGCCGGGCATGACCCTGCACAAGATGCCGCTGTTCGTGTGGTCGATCCTGGTGACGGTGTTCCTGCTGCTGTTGTCGCTGCCGGTGCTCGCCGGTGCGATCACCATGCTGCTCACCGACCGCAATTTCGGCACGACGTTCTTCGCGCCGGACGGCGGCGGCGATCCCGTGCTGTTCCAGCATCTGTTCTGGTTCTTCGGTCACCCCGAAGTGTACATCCTGATCCTGCCCGCCTTCGGCATGGTCAGCCAGATCGTCTCGACCTTCTCTCGCAAGCCCGTGTTCGGCTATCTCGGCATGGCCTACGCCATGGTCGCGATCGGCGGCATCGGCTTCGTGGTCTGGGCGCACCACATGTACACGGTCGGCATGTCCTCGGCGACGCAGGCCTATTTCGTCGCCGCGACGATGGTCATCGCGGTTCCGACCGGCGTGAAGATCTTCTCGTGGATCGCCACGATGTGGGGCGGCTCGATCGAGTTCCGTGCGCCGATGATCTGGGCGGTGGGCTTCATCTTCCTGTTCACGGTCGGCGGCGTCACCGGCGTCGTGCTGGCGAATGCCGGCGTCGATCGCGTGCTCCAGGAGACCTACTACGTCGTCGCGCACTTCCATTACGTGCTGTCGCTCGGTGCGGTGTTCGGGATCTTTGCCGGCTGGTACTACTGGTTCCCGAAGATGTCGGGCTACATGTACAATGAGGGGCTGGCCAAGGCGCATTTCTGGGTCACCTTCATCGGTGTGAACCTTGTGTTCTTCCCGCAGCACTTCCTCGGCCTGTCGGGCATGCCGCGCCGCTACGTCGACTATCCCGACGCGTTCGCCGGCTGGAACCTGGTCTCCTCGGTCGGCTCCTACATCTCCGGCTTCGGCGTGCTGATCTTCCTCTACTGCGTGTTCGACGCCTTCGCGAAAAAGGTGCCGGCTGGCGACAATCCGTGGGGTGCGGGCGCGACCACGCTGGAATGGACGCTGCCCTCGCCGCCGCCGTTCCATCAGTTCGAAGTGCTGCCCCGCGTGCAGTAAACCAACGCTCGCGGCGCCCGTGACGGGCGCCGCGGCTCTTTAGCGAAGCGAGTCAAAACTAGTGTCCGTCCTCGACCATAACGCCATCGACATCGATCCCCGCATCTCCGAAGCGGACGTGGGCGACTACATTGCGCTGCTCAAACCGCGGGTGATGTCGCTGGTGATCTTCACCGCGCTGGTCGGACTGGCGATGGCGCCCGGGCATTTCCACCCGGTGCTGGCCATCACCTCGCTGCTCTGCATCGCGGTCGGTGCCGGCGCTTCCGGAGCGCTCAACATGGCGCTCGAAGGCGATATCGACGCCAAGATGTCGCGCACGGCAAACCGGCCGATTCCGCGCGGCCGCATCACCCGTCCCGAGGCGATGGCGTTCGGCATGACGCTCGCCTTCTTCTCGGTGATGACGCTCGGCATCCTCGTCAACTGGATCGCGGGCGCGCTGCTCGCCTTCACCATCTTCTTCTACGTCGTGATCTACACGATGATCCTGAAGCGCCGGACCGCACAGAACATCGTAATCGGAGGCGCCGCTGGTGCGCTGCCGCCAGTGGTGGCGTGGGCCGCGGTCACGGGCACCGTCGACGTCGAGCCGCTGCTGCTGTTCGCCATCATCTTCTTCTGGACGCCGCCGCACTTCTGGGCGCTGGCGCTGTTCCGCTCCGACGACTATGCGCGTGCCGGCATTCCGATGCTGCCCAACGTCGCCGGTCCCGACGCGACGCGGCTTCAGATCCTGCTCTACACCATCGTGCTGATCGCGGTCGCCGCCGCCCCGTGGGCGCTCGGCTATTTCGACGCCATCTACGGCATCGTCTCGCTGATCCTCGGCGCCGGCATGCTTGTGCTCGCGATCAACGTCTATATGCGCCGCGAGCGCAGCCAATCGCTGCGCGCGACCCGCAAGCTGTTCGCCTTCTCCATCCTTTATCTGTTCGCACTGTTTGCGACCCTGCTGGCCGAAGTCGTGTTCCGGGCGCTTGCTCCGATGGTAGGGGGCGCATGATCGCTGGAATGGCCGACAAACCTGAGATGAATGGAATCGTCCTCACGGAGGCGCAGAAGAAGAGCCGCCGCCAGCGCTCGATCGCGATCGCGCTCGCGCTCGGCGTGCTCGTGGTGCTGTTCTTCGCCGTCACCATCGTCAAGGGACCGGCAGTACTCGTCCGGCCGATGTAGGAAACATGGATCGAGAGCCCACCATATCGCGGGATCAGAGCCGGACAGCTAGGCAGGGGCGGGGGCCTTCCAAGGGTCTTGGCCGCGACGTGCTGGTCGCCTCGATCTGCGGCGGCGTGGTGGCGCTGATGGTCGGTGCCTCCTACGCGGCGGTGCCGTTCTACAACTGGTTCTGCCGCGCCACCGGCTTCAACGGCACGACGCAGGTTGCGACCTCGGCGCCGGCCACCGGCCCGATCGCGCGGAAGATCGCGGTGCGCTTCGATTCCAACGTCGCGCCCGGCCTGCCCTGGAAGTTCGAGCCGGAGCAGAGCGAGATCGAGGTCAATATCGGCCAGGTCGTGACCGTCTTTTACACCGTGACCAACCAGGCCGCGCGCACCACCGCGGGCCAGGCGGCCTACAACGTCGCGCCCCTGACGGTCGGCTCCTACTTCCAGAAGATCAACTGCTTCTGCTTCACCGAACAGACCATGGCGCCGGGCGAGAAGCGCGAGATGCCGGTCGTGTTCTACGTCGATCCGTCGATCGCCGACGATCACGAGAACGACGGGCTGAACACGATCACGTTGTCCTACACGTTCTATCCGGTGCGCGATCCCGTGGTGAAGCCGCTGGCGTCGGGCGAGGACGACAAACGCAAGGGAAATCTCTGACCGCCGGGCTCATGCCGCGGGGGTCGGACACAAGGGGATAAGTGCCGGACAGGCACGGGATTGAGGAGAGAGACCGCAAATGGCAACGGCGCACACCAAGCATCACGACTACCACCTGGTGGATCCCTCCCCGTGGCCCGTCGTCGGCTCCATCTCGGCCTTCGTCATGGCGGTCGGCGCGATCACCTGGATGCACCACATGTTCTCGGCCGCGCCGATCATCTTCGGTGCCGGCACCGTCGGCGTGATCTACACCATGGTGAGCTGGTGGGGCGATGTGATCAGGGAAGCCCAGTACAAGGGCGATCACACCCGCGTCGTGCAGCTGCATCACCGCTACGGCATGATCCTGTTCATCGCCTCCGAGGTGATGTTCTTCGTCGCCTGGTTCTGGGCCTATTTCAACGCGGCGCTGTTCCCGGCCGACGCCGTCCACGCCACACGCGACGCCGTGTTCGGCTGCGGTCTCGGCACCGCGGCTGGCGCCTGCGCCGTGCCCGGCACCTGGCCGCCGCATGGCATCGAGACCTTCGATCCCTGGCATCTGCCGCTCCTGAACACGCTGATCCTGCTGACGTCGGGCACCACCGTGACCTGGGCGCACCACGCGTTGCTCGAGAACGATCGCCAGGGCCTGAAATACGGCCTGATCCTCACCGTCGTGCTCGGCGCGCTCTTCACCTGCGTGCAGGCCTATGAGTACAGCCACGCGGCGTTCTCGTTCGGCGGCAACGTCTATGGCGCGACCTTCTTCATGGCGACCGGCTTCCACGGTTTCCATGTGCTGGTCGGCACCATCTTCCTGCTGGTCTGCCTGTTCCGCGCCTATGCCGGCCACTTCACCCCGACACAGCACCTCGGCTTCGAGTTCGCCGCCTGGTACTGGCACTTCGTCGACGTGGTCTGGCTGTTCCTGTTCCTCTGCATCTATGTGTGGGGACACGGCGCCGAGACCATGGCCCACGGCGCGCACTGAGCCGCATTGGACCGATCAGAAAGGGCGGCCGCAGGGCCGCCCTTTCGCTTTTGGGCCGCCGGAAGCTTGGCGGAAACCGTGATTGAGCGTTTTCGAGCGAAGTGGATACCGGTTCGCGTGAAGAGAACGCGTCAAAACAAGAGTCTGGAGCTTCGGTTCTGATTCAATCAGAACCGATAATGCTCTAGAGTCCGTCATCATGAACGATACCACCGGCCCATCCGAGCCCGAGACGACCGTCCTGCAAAGCGCGCTGCGCGGGCTTGCCTGCAAGTGCCCGCGCTGCGGCCAGGGCAAGCTCTATGCGGGTTTCCTGACGCTCGCGCCCAGCTGCGACCGCTGCGGCCTCGACTATGCCTTCATCGACACCGGCGACGGTCCTGCGATCTTCATCATCATGCTGGCCGGCGGGATCGTCGTTGCGTGCGCGCTGATCGTCGAGGTCAAATACCAGCCGCCGTACTGGCTGCATGCCGCGCTGTGGCTGCCGCTGATCCTCGTGACCACGCTCTTGCCGCTGCGCGCGATGAAGTCGCTGCTGATCGCGCTGCAATTCCACCACAAGGCGGCGCCGGGCCGGCTGGTCGACCGCGCGAAATGAACGAGACCGCGCGCAAGCCCCGCGTGGCCGGCTTCGCGCTGTTCACGCTTTTCCTGGCCGCCGTCTTGGTCGCGCTCGGCGTCTGGCAATTGCAGCGCCGCGTCGCGAAACATCAGTTGATCGCCGCATTGACCGAGCGTCTCGCGGCGGCACCTGTTGCGTTGCCGCCGCCGTCGCAATGGAGCACGCTGACGCCGGAGCGGGACGAATTCCGTCGGGTCACATTTACGGCGACCTACGAGTCCCGTCTGGATGCGATGGTCTACAGTTCCGGCTCCGCCATCCGCTCCGACATTTCCGGCCCCGGCACCTGGGCTTTCCTTCCCGCACGGCTGCCTGGCGGCGATATGGTCGCGGTCAACGCGGGCTTCGTGCCGAACACCCAACAGGACCGCGCCCTGCAGGATCGGGCGGTCGCGCGACTCATTACCAACAAGCCGGCGATGTTGACCGGCTACGTCCGTTTCCCCGAAACAGCCAGCGTGCTGATGCCTGACGCTGAGCGTGACAAACGGCTGTGGTTCACCCGCGATCATCTCGCCATGTCCCGGGCGCTCGGCTGGGGCACGGTCGCACCGTTCTACGTCGATCTCGAGCAACCCGTCCCCGAGAACGGCATTCCGCGTCCCGGCCCGCTCGACGTCCATCTGAAGGACGATCATCTGCAATACGCCATCACCTGGTTCGCGCTCGCCGGCGCGGTGCTGATCGCATTCGGGGTCTGGGCGAGGGGGCGGCGTCCGGCCTGAAAATTTCCGTAGGCTCCCGGAGGGAACCCGGTATCGCCCGGGGTTTATTATTCAGGACATATTCACGAGGGTGGTCCTAAGCCGCACGCAAATTTTTCGCGGCAGACAGGATTTTGGTGTGAGCGATTTCGACCAGATGGGAATTGTCGTCGACTGGGTGGACGCCTGCCGGAAGGGCGACCTCGCGACGCTCCTCGATCTCTATGCGGACGACGCCCGGGTCGAATGCATGTGCAACGGCAAGCGACATTATCGCGGGCGGCGCGAGCTCGAAACCTACTGGGGACCGCGGCTCAGCACCTTCTCGTCGGCAGGCTTCGGTCTGGAGGAGATCAATCCAGTGCCGCATGGCATCGATCTCGAATATTCCGTCGCGGGCTCGCTGCGTATCCACGCCTCGTTTCGCTTCAGTCCCGAAGGCAAGATCTACAGCACCATGTGCGAGCCGGCGGAGCAGACTCCGCATGCCGATGGTGCGTGCTAGCTAGCCGGCAGCCGGCTCGTCCCGCGCCGTCTCGACCGGCAGGCGACAGCGTACATAGGTGCGCTCGTCGGCGCGCAGCAGTGACAGCGATCCGCTGAGCGCGCGCACGCGCTCGTGCATGCCCGTCAGGCCGCGGCCGAAGACGTTGTCGGCGGGAAAGCCGCCGCCGTCGTCGGAGATCTCAATCGTGAGCACCTTGCCGGCCATGGTCGCCAGCACATGGACATTGTTCGCCCCGGCGTGGCGCAGCACGTTGGTCAGCGCCTCCTGGATCAGGCGATAGACGGTCTGGGCCAGCGGTCGGTCGATCTCGTTCAGGCCAGGATCGATCGTGGCCGTCAGGCTGATATGCGGCGCCTGTCTGCGAAAGTTCTGGAGCAGCGTCTGCACGCTGGTCTTGAGCCCCAATTCCTCGATGTAAAGCGGCCGCAGCCGGTCGAGGATGCGGCGGTTGGTCTGCTGGAGCGCTTCGACAGATCGCATCACCTCCTGCGCCGGGTTGCCGAGATTTCCCGAGGCCTCGCTCAGCGCGATCGTGCTGGCGCGGATGCCGAACAATAGCGGTCCGAGCTCGTCGTGCAGCTCGCGCGCGAGATCGCGCCGCTCGTCGTCCTGGAGCGACACCAGGCGGTGCAGCAGGTCGCGATTATCCTGACTCAATTGCGCGAGCGTCATCGCCAGCGCATTGGCTTCCTCGCAGCTCTGCCGGATCTCCTGCGGTCCTGCGACCGGGATAGGCGTTGCATAATCGCCGCGCCGGATTCGCGTGAGGCCCGCGCCGAGATCTTGCAGGGGACGCAGCACCGATCCCGCAAAGAGATAGGCAATTGTCCCAGTCAGCATCATCAGCACGGCGATGAGGCTCGTCAGCGCCAGGAAGCCGATCCATTTCTCGAACAGATCGGCTGACAGGTCCGGCATGAACACGATGTCGCCGACGCGCCTGCCGTCGATGATGACGGGAGATGCTGCGTCCATCTCCGGGATGGCGATCAGGTCCACGAACCAATGCGGCACGCCATGCAGATCACGCAGGCTGTCCTTTGGAGAGGGGGCGGGACCTGCTTCCACTGAACGGAATTGAATATCCGAGGAGCTGTCCAAAGAATGGACAAATGCATCGAGTATCTTCCGCGGGTCGTCCGAGGCCTTCAGGCTGTTGTTGAGGGCCTCGGCGACCGTCCGGGTCGAGCGTCGGCCCGGCTCATTCTCGTCGGCAAGCTGCCCCGTCGCGAAGCTCTGGAGCAGCACGCCGCCCATGACCAGTGCGGCGAGGAAGCTCAAGCCGAGCGGAAGAAACAATTGTGTTCTGAATGAGAGCCGCTGCCACATTAGGTCAATTCTAACGCGCATTGACGGGATTTGCTCTTTCCATTTGTTCCCGTCGGTCTATGAGTCGAAAAACAAGAGAGCGCGCGATGCAAGATACCGCCAAACCGGCGACCCGAGTTCTGATCGTCGACGACCATCCCGTGGTGCTGTCAGGATGCCGCACCCTTTTCGCGTCCGACCACTCGATCCGTATCGACGAGGCGACCGACGCCAAATCCGGGCATCGCGCCTATATCAGCAAGCGGCCCGACGTCACCGTCATCGACATCAGCCTGCCCGACGTCTCCGGCTTCGAGCTGATGCGGCGGATCCGCAAGGACGACCCTGATGCCAAGATCATCATGTTCAGCATGAACGACGATCCGGCCTTCGTGGTGCGGGCGGTCGAGCTTGGCGCGCAGGGGTATGTCTCCAAGGGCGACGATCCCCGGATTCTGCTCAAGGCGGTGCGCAAGGTGGTCGCCGGCGACAATTTCATCTCGCCGCAGCTCGCGGAGGCGGTCACGTTCTCCGGTGCGGCGATCAAGGCCAATCCGGCCTCGCAGATGACGCCGCGGGAGCTCGAGATTCTCCGCCTGCTCGGCCGTGGCGACAAGATCGTCGAGGTCGCCGAGGCGCTCGGCATCTCCTACAAGACGGTCGCCAACACCACGTCCCTGCTCAAGCAGAAGCTCGGCGCCAAGAACCATTCCGACCTGATCAGGATCGCGGTCGAAATCGGGATGAGCTGACGCCCGCGCACTTGCGGCCCGGCACCGAACCGGCTGCTCCAGGATGCAGCCGGTCCGGCCGGGCGGATCGGGTCTCGACGCTTAGCCGGGCAATGCATGGACAGCGCCGACACCATCCGCCGACACAATGGGCCGGAGTGCTATTCGTTCCTGAACCACCCGAAATTTCGGGAAAAAGCGGCAATGGTGCGCGAGCGCTCGCAGGGATGCCTTTGCGAAACTCGTAACGCGCCGGGAAAAATAGGAACATTTTCTTGCCCCCGGTTTTGGCTCTTGACGATTTCGTGACGGGCGCCGAGAACTTGGCCGACAGTTTTGGCGGGCCGGCAACCCGCACGAGGCAAACCGGGTCTGCACATATCAACGACAGACCTTCCAAGAGAGGGCTGCGGCATCGCCGCAGCCCTTTTTCGTTGAGCGGGGCACAGGCGGGAAGCGGTTTCCCGATGCCGCAAAACACTTTATGGTGGCCCAACGCCTCTGGCCGTTAACAAGTAGTTTCATGAAATCAAAGGCTTATGGATCTGGCTCAAGGCCGGCCGGCCTTTGGAGGGCAGTTTGACTCGCTATATCTCGACCCGGGGTGAGGCCCCAGAACTCGGCTTCTGTGACGTGATGCTGACTGGGCTTGCCCGTGACGGCGGCCTGTATGTGCCAGTGACCTGGCCCCAGCTCTCGACCGAGGCCATCGCTGGCTTCTTCGGCCGCCCCTATTGGGAGGTCGCAGTCGACGTGATCCGTCCGTTCGCAGGCGGCGAGATTTCGGATGCCGAGCTCGGCCGCATGGCGAACGAGGCCTATGCCACCTTCCGCCATCCGGCGGTGGTGCCGCTGCGCCAGATGACGCCGCATCAATTCGTGCTGGAGCTGTTCCACGGTCCGACGCTCGCCTTCAAGGACGTGGCGATGCAGTTGATCTCGCGGCTGATGGACCACGTGCTCGCCAAGCGCGGCCAGCGCACCACCATCGTGGTCGCGACCTCCGGCGACACCGGTGGCGCCGCGGTCGACGCGTTCGCGGGCCTGGAGAATGTCGATCTCATCGTGCTGTTCCCGCACGGCCGCATCTCCGAAGTGCAGCAGCGGATGATGACGACCACGGGCGCGGCCAACGTCCATGCGCTCGCCATCGAGGGCAATTTCGACGACTGCCAGGCGCTCGTGAAGGGGATGTTCAACAACCATCGCTTCCGCGATGCGACCTCGCTCTCCGGCGTCAACTCCATCAACTGGGCGCGCATCGTCGCCCAGGTGGTCTACTACTTCACCTCCGCCGTCGCCGCCGGCGCGCCGGCGCGCACGGTGGATTTCGTCGTGCCGACCGGAAATTTCGGCGACATCTTTGCCGGTTATGTCGCCAAGCGGATGGGGCTGCCGGTGCGCACGCTGCGCATCGCCGCCAACGTCAACGACATCCTGGCGCGCACGCTCAAGACCGGGATCTACGAGGTGCGCGAGGTGCACGCCACCGCGTCGCCATCGATGGACATCCAGATCTCCTCGAATTTCGAGCGGCTGCTGTTCGAGGCCGGCCGGCGCGATGCGGCCGGCGTGCGCCGTCTGATGGACTCGCTGAAGCAGTCGGGGCGCTTCGTGTTGCCTGACGCGATGCTGGCCGCAATCCGTGAAGAATTCGACGCCGGCCGGGCCGACGAGACCGAAACCGCAGCCGCGATCCGCGCCGCCTGGCGCGAGGCGGGCGAGCTGGTCGATCCCCATACCGCGGTCGCGCTTGCTGTCGCTGACCGCGACACCACCGATACGACGGTGCCCAGCATCGTGCTCTCCACCGCCCATCCGGCCAAATTCCCCGATGCGGTCGAGGCAGCCTGCGGCCAGCGGCCGCAATTGCCCGCCTGGCTCGACGGTCTCATGACCAAATCCGAACACATGAAGGTGATGAAGAACGATCAGGCCGAGGTCGAGCGGTTCGTGCTGTCGGTCAGCCGGGCCGCAAAACAGGGAGTTGCCGGATGAGTGTCGAGATGTCCAAGCTTGCCTCCGGCCTGACCGTCGTCACCGACGAGATGCCCCATCTCGAGACCGCGGCGCTCGGCGTCTGGGCCGGCGTTGGCGGGCGCGACGAGAAGCCGAACGAGCACGGCATCTCGCATCTGCTCGAGCACATGGCGTTCAAGGGCACGACCAAGCGCTCCTCGCGCGAGATCGTCGAGGAGATCGAGGCGGTCGGCGGCGACCTCAATGCCGGCACCTCGACCGAGACCACGTCCTATTATGCGCGGGTGCTGAAGGCCGACGTGCCGCTCGCGCTCGACGTACTCGCCGACATCCTCGCCAATCCCGCTTTCGAGCCCGACGAGCTCGAGCGCGAGAAGAACGTCATCGTGCAGGAGATCGGTGCCGCGCAGGACACGCCCGACGACGTCGTGTTCGAGCATCTCAACGAGCTCTGCTATCCCGACCAGCCGATGGGCCGCTCGCTGCTCGGCACCGCCAAGACCCTGCGCGCCTTCAACCGCGACATGCTGCGCGGCTATCTGTCGACGCATTATCGCGGCCCCGACATGGTGGTGGCGGCAGCCGGCGCGGTCAATCACAAGCAGGTCGTCGCCGAGGTCGAGAAGCGCTTTGCGAGCTTCGAAGGGACGCCGGGTCCGAAGCCGCAAGCCGCCCAGTTCGGCAAGGGCGGCGCCAAGGTGGTGCATCGCGAGCTCGAGCAGGCGCATCTGACGCTGGCGCTGGAAGGCGTGCCGCAGAGCGATCTGTCGTTATTCTCGCTCCAGGTCTTCACCAACATCCTCGGCGGCGGGATGTCGTCGCGGCTGTTCCAGGAGGTGCGCGAGAAGCGCGGCCTCTGCTACTCCATCTACTCGTTCCACGCGCCCTACACCGACACGGGCTTCTTCGGCCTCTACACCGGCACCGATCCGGCCGACGCGCCGGAGATGATGGAGGTCGTGGTCGATATCATGAATGATTCGGTGGAGACGCTGACCGAGGCCGAGATCGCGCGGGCCAAGGCGCAGATGAAGGCGGGCCTCCTGATGGCGCTGGAGAGCTGCTCGTCCCGCGCCGAGCAGCTGGCCCGGCATGTGCTGGCCTATGGCCGGCCGCAGACGGTCGAGGAACTGGTGGCCCGGATCGACGCCGTCAGCGTCGAATCAACCCGGGATGCCGCGCGTGCGCTGCTTTCGCGGAGCCGCCCTGCAGTTGTCGCATTGGGCAGTGGCAGGGGTCTGGACACGGCGGTATCTTTTGCGGAAGGATTGACCCGGGCACGTGCCAAGGCGCGGCTGCATTAGGAGCCGCGCACGGGCTGATCTGCCCCGGGAAGCATCACCATGGCCCTGTTTCGCCTGCCATCCAGTGGACCCGCCGCCCTCGCGCCGCGCGGCAACGGCCTGTTGCTGCGCGCGCCGCAGATGTCGGACTTCATACAGTGGGCGCATTTGCGCGAGTCCAGCCGCGACTATCTCACGCCCTGGGAGCCGATCTGGCCGTCGGATGACCTGACCCGGTCCGGCTTCCGCCGCCGCCTGCGGCGCTATTCCGAGGACATCGCCGCGGACCGCTCCTATCCCTTCCTGATCTTCCGTGAGCTCGATGGCGCCATGGTTGGCGGCATCACGCTCGCCAATGTCCGCCGTGGCATCGTCCAGGCCGGCACCATCGGCTATTGGGTCGGCAAGCCTCATGCCCATCGCGGTTACATGACGGCGGCGCTCCGGGTGCTGCTGCCGACGCTGTTCGGCGAGCTCAATCTGCACCGGGTCGAGGCCGCCTGCATCCCGACCAATGCGCCGTCGATCCGGGTGCTGGAGAAGTGCGGCTTCTCCCGCGAGGGCCTGGCGCGCCGCTATCTCTGCATCAACGGGGTCTGGCAGGACCACCTGCTGTTCGGCCTGCTGCACGAGGATTTCCGCGGCTGAGCTGCCGCTCGTGCTGCCAAAGTCTCCTTGTTTGCTGCCTTGGGTTCGCCGATTTTGGCGATATAAACCGCTGGCCGGCCGGCGATCGGCTGGAGGATGGTCATGGAGTATGGGCGTTGATGGTGAAGAAGCTTCGGTCATCGCGGAATGCGTTGCGGCGGGGTACGGGGATCGCGCTGGCGTTGTCGGTTGCCCTCGCCGCCGTCTCGCCGGTGGCGGCCCAGTCGCTCACCGACCGCTTCAAGAGCCTGTTCGGCGGCAAGTCCGACGAGCCGGCCCAGCCCGCGCCGGCGCCGGCACCCGGCCAGCCGGCGGCCGACGACGTCGATTGTCCGCAGGTCACGGTGCGCGCCGGGGCCTCGACCTACGCGGTCGGCGCCGCCGGCAAGCCGGCCGTCGGCAATGAGATCCGCTTCCAGGCCACGATCACCAAGATGGCGCGTGAATGTACCCGGAATGGCGGCGATATCACGGCCCGGATCGGCATCCAGGGCCGTGTCATCGCCGGTCCCGCCGGTGCGCCTGCGACCGTCGAGGTGCCCTTGCGCATTGCCGTGGTGCAGGGCGGCGTCGGCGAGAAGGTGATCGCCTCGAAGGCGTACCGGACCACGGTCGAGATGTCGGAGGGCGGCAGCGTGCCCTTCACCTTCATCGCCGAGGATCTGGCCTATCCGGTGCCCTCGGCCAAGATCGCCGATTCCTACATCTTCTATGTCGGCTTCGACCCGCAGGCGCTCTCGCCCGAGCCAAAGGCAAGGCCGAAGAAGAAATAGCTTCGCTGTCATGCCCCGCGAAGGCGGGGCATCCAGTACGCCGCGGCTTCTCCGTATCCCATTGCTGTCTCTGGAATACTGGATCACCCGCCTTCGCGGGTGATGACACCTGATTTGCGGCTACAGGCCTGCCCAACAAAAAAGCCGGCGCTCGCGCGCCGGCTTTTTGATTGGTGAGGCGAAACCCCTCAGTTCAGCTTCTGCCGAACCTCGTTGATGCCCTTGGCGAGCAGGTCGTCGGCGACCTGGCCCTTGACCGACTGCGACAGGATCGTGGAGGCGGCCTGGACGGCGGCTTCCGCGGCTGCGGCGCGGACATCGGCCACCGCCTGGGCCTCGGCGAGCGCGATCTTGCTCTCCGCGGTCTTGGTGCGGCGGGCGACGAAGTCTTCCATCTTCGCCTTGGCCTCGGTCGCGATGCGCTCGGCTTCGGACTTGGCGTTGGCGATGATGTCGGCAGCCTCGCGCTCGGCCGTGGCGCTGCGCGCCTTGTAGTCGGCGAGCACCTTGGCCGCTTCCTGCTTGAGGCGCGTCGCGTCGTCGAGCTCGGCCTTGATGCGGTCGGCGCGGTGGTCGAGCGCAGTCGTCACCTTCTTGAAGACCCCGAGATAGCCGAACAGGACCATCAGGATCACGAAGGCGATGGCGACCCAGGTTTCAGGATCGAAGAACATATCGACTAACCCTTCAAGGACGCGTCAACGGCAGTGCTGACCGAGGCTGCGTCCGGAACGATACCGGTGAGCTGCTGCACGATCTGGCCTGCCGCATCGGCCGCAATGCCGCGGACGTTGCTCATGGCCGTCGTGCGGGTCGAGGCGATGGTCTTTTCCGCCTCGGCGAGCTTGACCGCCAGTTGCTCTTCAAGCGCCTTGCGCTCGGCTTCCGCCTGCGCATTCGCCTTGTCGCGGGATTCGTTGCCGATCGCCTGCGCGCGCGAACGTGCCGAAGCAAGCTCACCCTCATAGGCCTTCAGCGCCGCGTCGGACTGGTCCTTCAGCTTCTGCGCTTCGGCGAGGTCACCCTCGATCTTGTTTTGACGTGCCTCGATCGCACCGCCGACGCGCGGCAGAGCGAGCTTGGACACGATCACGTAAAGCGCGACGAAGAAGATCGCGAGTGACACCAGCTGTGAAGCATAGGTGCCGCTCTCGAAAGGCGGAAAACCGCCACCGTGACCGCCTTCGGACTCGGTGTGGGCGCCCGCCGCCGGACTTTTCGCCCCGCCATGACTCTCAGCCATGGATTACTCCTGTTGCCGTCATGCGCGCCGCTTCGGTCGAAGCGGCGCGAAACATCGTCCTCAGAGCGGAACGAACAGCAGCAGCAGCGCGATCAGCAGCGAGAAAATGCCAAGCGCTTCGGTCACGGCGAAGCCGAAGATCAGGTTGCCGAACTGGCCCTGAGCGGCCGACGGATTGCGAACGGCCGCGGCAAGGTAGTTGCCGAAGATCACGCCCACGCCGACGCCCGCGCCGCCCATGCCGATGCATGCGATGCCCGCGCCGATAAGTTTTGCTGCTGCCGGATCCATTTTAGACTCCTTGGAAGAAAGATTGGGTTGTGGGTGGAAATTCCCCGGACCGCTCAGTGTCCCGGATGAATGGCGTCGTTCAGGTAGATGCAGGTCAGGATCGCAAACACATAGGCCTGCAGGAACGCGACCAGAATCTCGAGAGCGTACAGCGCGACCGTGAGCGCCAGCGGCAGCACGCCGCCGACCCAGCCGAGCGCGCCGAGCGAGAAGCCGAGCATGGCGACGAAGCCCGCGAAAACCTTGAGCGCGATGTGGCCGGCCAGCATGTTGGCGAACAGACGGACGCTGTGGGAGACCGGCCGCAGGAAGAACGACAGGATCTCGATGAACATCACCAGCGGCAGGATGTAGCCGGGGACGCCGTGAGGCACGAAGATCGAGAAGAATTTCAGGCCGTTCTTGGCGACGCCGTAGATCAGCACGGTGAAGAAGACCAAAAGCGCGAGCGCGGCCGTCACGATCAGATGGCTCGAGATCGTGAAGGTATAGGGGATGATGCCGACCAGGTTCGAGACGCAGATGAACATGAACAGCGAGAAGATCAGCGGGAAGAACTTCATGCCTTCCGCGCCGGCCGTCGAACGGATGGTCGAGGCGACGAATTCGTAGGAGATCTCGGCGACCGACTGGAGGCGCCCGGGAACCAGCTGCGTGCCACTGGCAAGCATCAGGAACGAGATGATCGCCACCGCCACCAGCATGTAGAGCGACGAATTGGTGAAGGCGATCGTGTGATTGCCGATATGGCCCAGGGTGAAGAGAGGCTCGATGTTGAACTGGTGGATCGGGTCGATTTTCATCAGCGCGGCATCTCTTGGTCTGCCGGGCAATGCCGGCGGGTCTCGGTCTGCCGGCCGGGCCGGCCCGTACCGGCATGGCCGGCACGATCATTCCTCTGTTGGTGCGGATCGCTTAAGAATCACCGCGCCTGTTTTGACCCGCGCCTGCCGTTCTCACCACATTCACCACGCCGGCCACGAAGCCCAGCAGCAGGAACACGATAAATCCGAAAGGCGACGTCGACAGCAAGCGGTCGAAACCCCAGCCAATCCCCGCTCCGACAACGACCCCGGCGACCAACTCGGAGGATAACCGGAAACCAAGCGCCATCGCCGAAGCTCTGGCCGCTCTGTCTTCACCGTCACCTGCGGGTTGCTCGGTCTTGATTCGTCGGTCCCGGAATTCGGACAACCGCTGATCAAGATTTCCGAGCCGTTCGGAAAGCGCAGCTTCCTCGGACGATCTATCGCGATCCCCATTCTCGCCGTGTCCCGTGCCCTGTGTCATGCAACGAAGACCCGAAACGCCGCGGCTGAATGGAAATTACGCCCGCCACCCTCAAAAGCCGCGCGGACCATACTGATGGCCCATAATCAAGTCAAGCCAAGTCACGATTGCGTCGCGTTCTATTATGTATCTGATTTACTTGATGATATTGGCGCGCCCGGCAACGCTGCACACAGCGTGACGCCGCACCGCAGCAGCTCTCTTCATGATCGGCGAATGCGACCACCATTTCGTCCTGCCGGCGGGATCAAAGGGATTGCCGCGATCGTTGATATCGGTGGCGCGTTTTGGGCGGCAGATCGCCTCGCCGCGGTGTAGAATTGAAGAGAGCCACAGAAGCGCCATGGCGGAGAGCGCGATGAGACCAGCAAATTCATCCACAGCATCATGGCTTGCAGCGGCGGTATTCGCCGCGATGATGACCATCGGCGGCGGCCTGGTTACCGCACAGTCCGCGCCCGACAGCGAAAACGGCCGCTACAGCATGACGCCCATCCCCGAAGGCGTGCTGCGGCTCGACACCCGCACCGGCACGGTATCGACCTGCAGCAGGAATGGCGCCGGCTGGGCCTGTTACGCGGTGCCCGACGAACGCACCGCGCTCGACGCCGAGATCGGCCGGCTCCAGGCCGAAGTCGAGAAGCTGAAGGGGCAGATCGCGGCGGGGCCGACCGTGTCCGGCAAGATCGACGAGGCGCTGCCGAAATCCGATCCGCTCAAGAAGGACCCGAAGGTCGCCGAGGGGGACCGCAAGATCGAGATTCCGCTGCCCAGCGACCAGGATGTCGATCGGGTGATGTCGTTCCTGGAAAAGGCCTGGCGCCGGCTGATCGACATGGCCAACCGCGTGCAGAAGGACGTCTCGGGGAAGATTTGAGGACCTCTTCGCGCTATCCATGCGTTGAGCTGCCGTAGGGTGAGCAAAGGCGTTCTTACGCCGTGCCCACCATGTTTCCACCGTGACGTTAGAAGACGTGGGCACGTCGCTACGCGCCTTTGCCCACCCTACGGCGGCATTCCGAGTTGAGAGATCTTTCATGACATCAGGCAAATCCGTCACGCGCTCGGCGCCATCGTCGGTGCAAGCCACCACCGTCGCATCGTCACTGCTGACCGTGCAGACGCCCGGCCGCGGCTTCACGGATCTCACCAGCGAAGCCGCGAAGTTCATCAATGAGGTTCAGGCGCGCGATGGCGCGCTGACGCTGTTCATCCGGCACACCTCGGCTTCGCTGACGATCCAGGAGAACGCCGATCCGTCCGTGCTCGTCGATCTCACCACGTCGCTGTCCAGGCTCGCGCCTGAAAACGGCGGCTGGACGCACGACACCGAGGGACCGGACGACATGCCGGCGCATATCAAGACGATGCTAACCGGGGCCTCGCTTCAGGTCCCGATCCTGAACGGCAAGCTCGCGCTCGGTACGTGGCAGGCGATCTACCTGATCGAGCACCGCAGGCGCCCGCACCGGCGCGAGGTGGTGCTGCAATTCATCGGCAGCAATCACTGATCCCAAAACAAAACCGGCCGCGGAGACCGCGGCCGGTTCGTATTGTCGATCGCTGCTGTCGATCAGGTCGCCTTGATGTCGACGTCCTTGGTCTCGGGCAGGAAGAAGAAGCCGATCACGACGGTAATCGATGCGAAGATGACCGGATACCAGAGACCCGCATAGATATCGCCTGTAGAAGCCACGATCGCGAACGCGGTCGCGGGCAGCAGGCCGCCGAACCAGCCGTTACCGATGTGGTAGGGCAGCGACATCGAGGTGTAGCGGATGCGGGTCGGGAACAGTTCGACCAGCATCGCGGCGATCGGGCCGTACACCATGGTGACGAAGATCACCAGGATGAACAGCAGCCCGACGGTCGCGGCCACCTGCGGACGGAAGATGTCGAACGGATGCGACATCTTCACGATGCCCGCATCGCCCGGCTTCGGATAGCCAGCTGCCTGCACTGCGGCGAGCAGCGCGGGATTGCCGTCCTTGGCGTTGGCGTAGGCGATGTCCTTGCCGTTGACCACCACCTTCACGCCGGAGCCGGCCGGGCCGGGCACGGTCGAGTACCTGACCGACGCGCCCGACAGGTAGGCGCGTGCGGTGTCGCAAGGCGCGCTGAAGACGCGGGTGCCGACCGGGTTGAACAGGTCGCCGCAACCCGCGGGATCCGCCATCACGTCGACCTTTACCGACTCGATCGCCTTTTCCAGCGCCGGGTTGGCGTTGGTGGTGATCATCTTGAAGATCGGGAAGAAGGTCAGCGCGGCGATCAGACAGCCCCCGAGGATGATTGGCTTGCGGCCGATCTTGTCGGAGAGCACGCCGAACACGATGAAGAAGCCGGTGCCGAGCAGCAGCGACCAGGCGATCAGGAGGTTAGCGGTATAGCCGTCGACCTTCAGGATCGATTGCAGGAAGAACAGCGCGTAGAACTGGCCGGTGTACCAGACCACGCCCTGGCCCATCACGCCGCCGAGCAGCGCGAGCAGAACGAGCTTGCCGTTCTGCCAGTTGCCGAAGGCTTCCGTCAGCGGCGCCTTCGAGCTCTTCCCCTCGTCCTTCATCTTCTGGAAGATCGGGGATTCGCTGAGGCGGAGCCGGATCCAGACCGAGATGCCGAGCAGCAGCACCGAGACCAGGAACGGGATGCGCCAGCCCCAGGCCGCGAAATCGGCCTCGCCGATCGCGCTGCGAGTGAACAGGATCACCAGCAGCGACAGGAACAGGCCGAGCGTGGCGGTCGTCTGAATGAACGAGGTGTAATAGCCGCGCTTGCCGTTCGGCGCGTGCTCCGCGACATAGGTCGCCGCACCGCCATATTCACCGCCGAGCGCCAGGCCCTGGGCGAGGCGCAGCGCGATCAGGATGATCGGGGCCGCGATGCCGATGGTCGCCGCATTGGGCAGCAGGCCGACGATGAAGGTCGACAGACCCATGATCAGGATGGTGACGAGGAAGGTGTATTTGCGGCCGACGATGTCGCCGACGCGCCCGAACACGATGGCGCCGAACGGACGGACGAGGAAGCCCGCGGCGAAGGCCAGCAGCGCGAAGATGTCGCGGGTTGCTGGCGGATAGGCCGAGAAGAACTGCGCGCCGATGATGCCGGCCAGCGAACCGTAGAGGTAGAAGTCGTACCACTCGAAGACGGTACCGAGCGAGGAGGCGAGAATGACGAACCGTTCGTCCTTCGTCATTCCTCCCGCGCCCGCTTGAGACACAGCCATTGTCGACATGTTGAGTCGCTCCCCGAAATGCGTTTCCTCGCGCCCCGGATATCCGGTCGTGCCGGATCAACCCAGGTCTTGGCTCCAAGGTAACATCGGCGTGAAACCCGCCCCAATACGACTTTCGGCCTTGCGCACTGACGCGCACCTGACGCCGCGGACCTTTCAATCCGGCACGATCGCGCTCGACCATGGGTTAACCCCGTTCCCGCAAAGGGATAATGCCCACTTGCATGCCACGGCCGGTCGGGAAAGAATTGACCAAGGCCCCGGGCCGGCCTACTGGCCCGGTGTGAATGCCAGCAAGAGAACGATGAGCGCTCCTTCGACCCATCTCGTCATTGCCGATGACCATCCCCTGTTCCGCGACGCGTTGCGGCAAGCGGTGGCGGGCGTCCTGACCTCGGCCAGGATCGACGAAGCGGGATCGTTCGAGGATCTCACCAAGCTGCTGGAACAGACATCCGACGTCGATCTGGTCCTGCTCGACCTCTCGATGCCCGGGATCTCCGGCTTTTCCGGGCTGATCTATCTGCGCGCGCAGTACCCGGCCATCCCGGTGGTGATCGTCTCGGCCTCCGACGACAGCGCCACGATTCGCCGCTCGCTCGATTTCGGCGCCTCCGGCTTCATCCCGAAGCGATTCGGCGTCGAGACCTTGCGCGACGCGATCCTCAAGGTGATGGAGGGGGACGTCTGGGTTCCCACCGACACCGATCTATCGGCTGCCGCCGATCCCGACATGACGCGCCTGCGTGACCGCCTGGTGACGCTGACGCCGCAGCAGGTCCGGGTCTTGATGATGCTGTCGGAGGGCCTCCTCAACAAGCAGATCGCCTATGAGCTCGGCGTCTCCGAAGCCACCATCAAGGCGCACGTCTCGGCGATCCTGCAAAAGCTCGGCGTCGAGAGCCGCACGCAGGCGGTGATTGCCGCGGCGAAGATCGCCGGCGGCCAGTGGAAGCAGGGCACCCCGACGGGATAAGCCCGTCGTTCCGGCGCGCACTGCCAACCTGTGTCACCCCAGGAGCCTTTTGGCGGCCCTGATATCCGCAGTTTCGGAGCCCTCGGCAAAGCCCTCGAGCGCCGACTGCAGCAACCGCTTCGCTTCCTCACACCGGCCACGTTCAGCAAGGAACTCGGCGAGATCGATCGCAGCCCGCAGCTCCCAGGCTTTTGCACCGTTGCGACGGCTCAGTTCCAACGACTGCATCAGGTGGTTTTCGGCCTCTCCACGGTTCGGCTCCGGCAGTGACAGCAACACATTGCCCTTCATGCGCAGCAGCTCGGGCATGTAGAGATGGTCGCCGCCTTGCTCGACGAGGCCGATCGCGTCGTCGATCAGGCGCGCGCTCCGCTCGATCTGCCCGAGCGCCAACAAGCCATGCACGAGTGCGATGTTGAAGGTCGTGGTGAGCAGCTCGTAGCCGGCGTCGTGGAGCTCTCGCAGACAGGCCCGTATCGTCTCGACGCCGCCAGCGGCGTCGCCGCGCCGGATCGCCAGCTCGCCTTTGACGCCGCGGCCGACCGCGAGATAAGGGCCCATCGAGCGCGTTTCGGCATGTGCGATGAAGCGGTCGAGGTTCTCTTCCGCGCCGTCGAGATCCCCGCTCCAGAGATCGATCGAGACCGCCCAGATCAGCGCGATGCAGAGCGTGATCGGATGGTCCATCTGCGCGGCCTCGGTGACCGTCTGCCGCGCCAGTTGCCGCGCAGCCGCCGGCCGGCCCTGCAACCAAAGCTCGCGCGCGAGCGAGATGCCGGCCCGGTTGCGGTGATCGAAGCCGTGGACCGTGCTGATCCGCTCCGTGCCCGGCCCGTGCCAGGCGGCCTCCAGCATGCTCAGGGCGTCGCGATGCTCGCCGGCCAGATGCAAGGAGACACCCAGCAGCGAATGGGCGAGCGCGATGGAGGCGGCATCGCCGAGCGTCTCGGCGACCGTGAGGCTCTGCTGCGCATAACCGAGCGCGGCGTCGAACTGTCCCATCCGCTCATGGAAGATGTGCATGCGGCCGAGCAGCTGGAGCTGGTTCGTCGCGTCGCCGCGCGCCTCGGCGATCGCCAGGCTCCTGCTCAGGGCGGCACGCGCAGCCTCGCTGCCGCCACGCGTGAACATCAAGGTCAATCCGAGGGCGGCCTGGATGTGCATTTCCTCGGCGCTGCCGCGCGAGGGCGGATCGATCGCAAGCAGCGCCCGTTCCGACCAGCGCCGGCATTCGATCAGCAGCGACATGGCGAGAAAGATCGGAGCCGCCGCGGCGGCGAGCGCAATGCCGATGCCGACATCGCCGCCCGTGCCGAAGCACCAGTCCAGCGCGGCGCGCACGTTGTGAAGCGCGGAGAAATGGATCGCGCGTTCGTCGGCGCTCGGCACGGTCGCCCATGTCGTGCCGGCCTGCTCCAGCCATCGCCGGTAGTAGGTTGCGTGGCGGGCGGCAAGCGCGGTCTCGTTCGGCTCGATATCGAGCAGATAGGCGCGCGTCGTGTCGAGCAGACGGTAGCGCATCATGGCGCCGACCGGTCGCGGCGCGACCATCGACTTGGCGACCAGGCTGTCGATGGCATCGAACAGGCGCGAGCGGTCGACGCGCTCGTCCGGCACGATTTCGAGCGCGGCGTCGATGGTGAAGTGACCGGCGAAGACGGCAAGCCGGCGCAGCACGAGGCGCTCGGTGTCGGACAGGAGCCCGTAGCTCCAGTCCAGTGTCGCTTGCAACGTCTTCTGTCGCGGCGGCGCGGTGCGCTGGCCCTGCCAGAGCAGATTGAGGCGTTCGTCGAGCAGTGCGGCCGTCTGCTCCAGGCCGTAGGCCTCGACCCGGCCGGCGGCGAGCTCGATCGCCAGCGCCATGCCGTCGAGCTTGCGGCAGATACCGGCGACGATCGCGGCATTGGCATCGTCGAGCGCGATCTGCGCGCCGCCGGCCATGGCACGTTCGAGGAAGAGCTGAAGCGCGGGATAAGTTTGCGCGGCTGCCGCGGTCAGCCCGGGATTGTCAGGCGGAACGGCGAGCGGCGCCAATCGATAAACCTGCTCGCCCTCGACACGCAGGGCCTCGCGGCTCGTGGCGAGGATATGGACATGGGGCGCCGCGTGAAAGATTTCGGCTGCCAGCGGCGCCGCGGCGGCGATGACGTGCTCGCAATTGTCCAGGATCAGCAGCATCCGCTTGTCCCCGAGATGCGCGAGCAGTGCAGGCAGGGGATCGTCGGTCTGCGCCGGCAAGCCCAGCATCAGCAGAATCGAGGTGATCACGAGATCGGGATCGCTGAGCGCGGCGAGGTCGACGAAATGCGCGGCGTCGGAGAAAGTCTCGAGCAGGTCGTGCGCGATCGCCACCGCAACGGCGGTCTTGCCGACGCCGCCCGGGCCGACGATCGTGACGAAGCGCGAGCCGATGAGCTTGTTGGAGACGGCGGCGACCGCATCGTCGCGCCCGACCATCCGTTGCAGCCGGTTCGGCAGCTTGACGGGTGGTAATTCCGTCCGCTGCGCGGGACGCCGCTCTGCCGCGATTTCCGCGTTCGAGATCGGCGCCACGAAGCAATAGCCGCGGCCGGAGAGCGTGGTGATGTAGCGGGCGCCGTCCTTGCCGTCGCCGAGCGCCTTGCGCAGGGCTGCGACGTGAAAGCGCAGATTGGCTTCTTCGACGGTCAGCCCGGGCCACACCAGCGCCATCAGGTCCCATTTGCTGACGACCTCGTTTGGCCGCGACATCAGCGCGATCAGCGTGTCGAAGGCCTTCGCGCCGAGCGGCAGCGCGACGCCGTCGCGCATCACGAGCCTTTCATGCGATGTCACGGTGAATGGCCCGAACGATTGGGTTCCCGTTGCGGTGCCGGCCGACTCGGTCATGGCGAAATGTTGTCCTTTCAAACGGACCGGATAGCCAGATGATCGCAATCCGGCAAGGCCGCACCTGCATCGGCATCAGACCGCTGATGCAGGCCTTGTGGCGGGACTGTGCGCCGGGGCCTCACAACTTCTCACAAGTCCAAACGGGAGTCCTGCCGCCGCCGCTGCTAGTCAGTTGCGCGACGGCAAGGAGACCTTCATGACGCAAGCGGCAAAATTGCTCTACACGGCCAGCACCCACACCAGCGGCGGACGACACGACGGCATATCGCGCAGCTCCGACGGCCGCCTCGACGTCAAGCTGTCGCCGCCGGGCGGCACAGGCATCGGCACCAATCCTGAGCAATTGTTCGCGGCCGGCTGGTCGGCCTGCTTCGAAGGCGCGATGGAGATCGCTGCCCGCAAGCGCAAGATCGAGCTTCCCCGGAAATGCGCGATCGATGCGGAGATCGATCTCGTGCTCGACGAGGGCGCCTATTCGCTCAGCGCGCGCCTCAACGTCAGCCTGCCGGGCCTCGACCGCGAGATCGCGCGCGGCATCGTCGATGAGGCGCACCAGACCTGCCCTTATTCCAAGGCCGTCCGCGGCAATATCGACGTCACGGTCGCGCTGATCTGACGGACATCACCAACTATCAACAAGGTAGCACCACCATGAAACAGATCATCGACCAGCACCGCCGCAAATTTTTCGGCGTCGCCGCGGGAACCGTCGCCGTCGGTCTCGGTGTCATCGACCTCGCCCGTGCCGAAACGGACGCGCCGAAGTCGTCCGCATCGAATGCGTCGTTCGGTCCGATCAAGCAGATCGACGCCGGCGCCCTCAATGTCGGTTATGCGGAGGCAGGTCCCTCGAACGGTCCCGTGGCGATCCTGTTGCACGGCTGGCCTTACGACATTCACGCGTTCGTCGATGTCGCGCCGATCCTGGCAAAGGCCGGCTATCGCGTGATCATCCCGTACCTGCGCGGCTACGGCTCGACGCATTTCCTTTCCAGCGAGACGCCGCGCAACGGCGAGCCCGCCGCCATGGCCGTCGACATCATCGCGCTGATGGACAAGCTCGACATCAAGAAGGCTGTTATCGCCGGGTTCGACTGGGGCGCGCGCACCGCCGATATCATCGCTGCGTTGTGGCCGGATCGCTGCCGTGCGCTGGTGTCGGTCAGCGGCTATCTGATCTCCAGCCAGGCCGCAGGCAACGCGCCGCTGCCGCCGTCGGCCGAGCTGCAATGGTGGTACCAGTTCTATTTCGCGACCGAGCGCGGCCGAGCCGGATACGAGAAGTACACGCATGATTTCGCAAAACTGATCTGGAAGCTCGCCTCGCCGCAATGGAAGTTCGACGACGCGACCTTTAGCCGGAGCGCTGCGGCGCTGGACAACAAGGATCATGTCGCCATCACGATCCACAATTACCGCTGGCGGCTCGGGCTCGCCCAGGGCGAAGCGAAATACGAGGAGCTCGAAAAGAAGCTCGCCGCAGCTCCGGTGATCAGCGTCCCGACGATCACGATGGAGGGCGACGCCAACGGTGCGCCGCATCCCGACCCCAGCGCCTATGCCAAGAGGTTCTCAGGCCGGTACGACTTCCGCCTGATCACCGGCGGCATCGGCCACAATCTGCCGCAGGAAGCGCCGCAAGCCTTCGCCAAGGCCGTCATCGACGCCGACGGCGCCTGAGCGTTCATTCGATGCCTCGGTCCAGCGCGGCTGGACCGAGGCTATGCCGCGCTCCCAGCATGAAGGAACGTCATGACGTCCATCGAACCTGAAATGAAAAAGCGCTCTTATGCGACGGCTCTCACGCTTGCCGCGCTCCTTCTCGTCGTTCTCCTGACTTGCGTGCCCTACTTGGTCTCGATCGCTCTCGCCGAGGGGCCGGCACAAGGCAACACGGCAGACGCATCGCCGATCTTCGGCGTCACGATTCCTGCGGGTTACAAGCAGTGGGAGCTGATCGCGCCCGCCGAGGAGGCGGCGCCACTCGACGAGCTTCGCGCCGTTGTCGGCAACCAGACGGCAATCGACGCTTATCAGGCCGGCAAGCTTCCGTTCCCCGATGGCACCATTCTGGTCAAGCGCGCGTGGAAGCGGAAACAGTCACCGGAATTCGCATCCGCGACGATCCCCGGCGCGGCCACCACGGTGCAGGTGATGGTCAAGGATTCCAGGAAATATGCGTCCACCGGCGGCTGGGGATTCGGCCGCTTCATCAATGGCAAGCCGGTCGACGAGGCCCAGCACCGCACCTGCTTCACCTGCCACGACGCCCGCGCCAAGAGCCACGACTACGTCTTCACCCGGCTTGCGCCCTGAGCGGTCAGGAGCCCACCGTGTCAAAGATCTGGTTCATCAGCGGCAGCTCACGCGGGCTCGGACGCGCCATCACGGAAGCCGCGCTTGCGGCGGGCCACCGGGTGGTTGCCACTGCCCGGAATCTCGGTCCGCTCGAATCGATGCGGGAACGCTTTGGGGAAAGACTGCGGCTCGCAACGCTCGACGTGACTGACGAGGCGGCCGCGCAAGTGGCCATCGGCCTCGCCGTGGAGGCGTTCGGCGGCGTCGATGTGGTCGTGAACAATGCCGGCTATGGCGATCTCGGATCGGTCGAGGATACGAGCCTGGCCTCGTTCCGTCAGCAGATCGAGGTCAATCTGCTCGGCACCATCATCGTCACCAAGGCGGCGATCCCCGTGCTGCGCCGGCAGCGCCGCGGGCATATCGTGCAGTTCTCGTCCGTCGGCGGACGGATCGGAGCCCCCGCACGCGCGGCCTATTCAGCCGCAAAATGGGGCATCGAGGGCTTTTCGGAATCGCTGGCGCGCGAGATGGCGTTGATCGGCGTGCACGTGACGATCGTCGAACCCGGCGGCTTCCGTACCGGCTTTGCGCAGTCAGCGCATGCGACCGGCGAAGGGCGGGCGGAGTACGATGCCGTCGTTGGCGCGGCCGTCAGGATGCAGCGCGATTATGATGGCCGCCAGCCTGGCGATCCGGCGAAGGCCGCCGCACTTGTGCTGAAGCTCGTCGACATGGACAGCCCACCGCTGCGGATCGCGTTCGGCAGCGACGCCGTGAACGCCATCGCGGCGACGGACCGGCAACGCCTCGACGAGCTCGAGAAGTGGCGCGCGCTCAGCGTCTCGACCGACTACTGACCGCGTCTTACTCCGCCGCCACCATCTGCTGCGTGCGCCACTGTCCCAGCAGGGCGCGGAGCGAAGCCGGCTTCACCGGCTTGTTGAGCACCGCGACATTTTCCTCGCGCGCGGCGACCTGCACCGCGGGGCTGCGGTCGGCAGTGATCAGGATCGCAGGGATGCCGTCGCCGAAGCGGCGGCGGATCTCGCGGATGGCGGCAATGCCGTTGCCGCGGTCGAGGTGATAATCGACCAGCAGGCCGGTGACGCGGCGGCCCGCGCCTTCGATCGCGGCGATCGCGCCCTCGGGGTCGGCGACCGCGATCACCTCGGCGTCCCAGGCCTTGAGCAGCGTGCGCATGCCGTCGAGGATCGCCGCGTCGTTCTCGATGCAGACGATGAGGGCGCCCGAGATCGGCCTACGCGCCAGCGGCGTCGCGCTGGTGACGGCAGCGGTGTGGGTGATCGCCTTGGCTGTCGGCACCGTCACGGAGAAGACCGAGCCGCCGCTCTTGTTGCCGTCGATGGCGATGCCGTGCTTGAGCACGCGTGCAAGACGCTCGACGATCGAGAGGCCGAGTCCAAGGCCGCGGGCGATCCGCGCGCCCTGTTCGAGGCGGTGGAATTCCTTGAAGATCTCGCCGCGCTTGACCGGCGGGATGCCGACGCCGGTGTCGTAGACGCAGATTTTCAGCGAAGGGCCCTGGCGGCGGCAGCCGACCAGCACGCGTCCGCGCGGGGTGTATTTGATCGCGTTGGAGATCAGGTTCTGGAGCAGGCGCCGCAGCAACAGCCGATCGGACTCGACCGGCAGCGAGCAGGGCACGAAGGCGAGCTCGAGGTTCTTGGCGCGCGCGATCGGCGCAAACTCGATCTCCAGCGAGCGCATCAAATCGGCCATCTTGAAGCTCGAAATCGAGGTCGTCATCGCGCCGGCGTCCAGCCGCGATATGTCGAGCAGTGCGCCGAGGATCTCCTCGATCGCCTGGAGCGATTCGTCGATGTTCTCGACCAGCCGCGTCTCCTCGCCGCTGTGCTGGCGCTCGACCAGGCTGGTGACATACAGCCGCGCCGCGTTCAGGGGCTGGAGGATGTCGTGGCTGGCTGCCGCCAGGAATCGCGTCTTGGAGATGCTGGCGTCCTCGGCCGCGCTCTTGGCCAGCGCCAGCTCGGAATTCAGCCGGGTCAGCTCCTCGGTGCGGTCGCGCACCCGCTTTTCGAGCGTCGCGTTGGCGCGCTCCAGCGCTTCGGCGGCCTCGAATGTGGGGGTGACATCGGTGAAGGTGATGACGAAGCCGCCGCCGGGCATGCGGTTGGTCAAAATCTCGATCACCATGTGGCGGTCGGGCAGGCGCTCGAGATAAGGCTCGCCGTCGGTGGTGTAAGCCGCGAGCCGCCGCTCCAGCATGGCTTCGCGCTCGACCGGATTGTCCGGCTCGCTCACACCCATGAATTCCAGGATTTCACGCAATGGCGTGCCGAACTGGATGAAATGCGGCGGCACGTTCAGGAGATCGCCGAACTGCCGGTTGGAGCAGATCAGTTGCAGATCGGCGTCGAACACGGCGATGCCCTGGCGAACATGGTTGAGCGCAGTCTGGAGGATCTCGCGATTGAAATGCAGCGCGGCGTGGGAATCGTCGAGCAGTTTCAGCGCCGCCTTCGCCGAGACCGTCCGCTTGCGCAGCAGCAGCGACATCACGAGCCGCGACGAGGCCGCGCCGATCGAAGAAGCGATCAGGTGCTCGGCGTGCTGCAGCAGCTCGAAATCGGCGGGCGCCCCGGATTCCAGGCGAACATTGCGCCGTACCGAAAATGCCTCGAACGAATGCCGGGCGCGGTCGGGTCCGAGATATTGCGCGACCGTGGTCTGGATGTCCTGCACCGTAACGGTGGTGCGCCAGCGGCGGAAGTTCGGGGAGATCGGCGCGAGCGTGTTGGGTACGAACAGATCGGCTTGCACCAGCTCGATCGAAGATGGCCGCCGCGCCAGCGACAGCAGCACATAGGTCAGGATGTTGAGCGACAGCGACCAGATCACGCCGTGCATCAGCGGCGGCAGGTCGGCGCCGAACAGCGCCTGCGGCCGCAGTGCCTCGATGCCGAACGGGCCGTGCTGGAGCAGCAGGATGCCCGCCGTCGAGGAATCCATGAAGCTCGGGATGAACAGCGTGTAGAGCCACACCGCGAAGCCAACCAGCATGCCGCCGATGGCGCCGCGCGCGGTGGCACGCCGCCACAACAGCCCGCCGAAGAAGCTGGGCGCGAGCTGGGCGATGGCGGCAAAGGAGAGCAGGCCGATCGCCGCAAGCTGGGTGTTGCCGAGCGCGCGGTAGTAGAAATAGGCCATCACCATGATGGCGAAGATCGCAAGCCGGCGCGAGCGCAGCAGGAAGTCGCTGAAATCGGCGCCGCCGGTGCGCCCCTCCGGCCGCCGCTGCAGCACCAGGGGCACCACGAGGTCGTTCGAGACCATGATGGAGAGTGCGACGCATTCGACGATCACCATCGCGGTCGCCGCCGACAGCCCCCCGACGAAGACGGCGACGCTGAGAAGTCCCGCGCCGCCCTCCATCGGCAGCGCCAGCACATACATGTCCGGTTCGACCGCGCCGAACGGAAAGGTGACGAGGCCAGCGAGCGCGATCGGGATCACGAACAAATTGATGGCGACGAGATAGAACGGGAACAGCCAGCGCGCGCGGCTGACCTCGGCATCCGAGGAGTTTTCGACCACGCTGACGTGGAACTGGCGGGGCAGCAGCATGATCGCGCAGAGCGACAGCAGCGTCATGGTGAGGAAGTTGCCGATCGACGGCGAATAGTTGATGGCGCGCACCGCCTCCGGCGTCCTCATCGCGCGCTCGATCAATTCGTGTGGCGAGAACATCCAGAAGGTGACGAAGATGCCGGCGGCAAGGAAGGCGATCAGCTTGATGATGGATTCGGTTGCGACCGCCAGCATCAGTCCGTGCTGGTGCTCGGTGGCGTCGGTCTGCCGCGTGCCGAACAGCACGGCAAAGGCGGCCATCGCCAGCGTCACCATCAGCGCCATGTCGCCGAGGATCGGGATGTGGGAGAACGCCTGGTCCTCGCTCAGGATCGTTTCGAGCGAGGAGGCGACCGCCTTGAGCTGGAGCGCGATGTAGGGCACCGAGCCGATGATCGCGATCAGCGCCACCGTCGCCGCCACCGCCTGGCTCTTGCCGTAGCGCGCGCCGATGAAGTCGGCGATCGAGGTGATGTTGTGCGCTTTCGCGAGCTGGATCACGCGGCGCAGGACGCCGGCGCCGAGCCCGATCATCAGGATCGGGCCGACATAGATGGCGAGGAAGTCGGTCGAGGCGCGGGTGGCGAAGCCGACCGAGCCGAAGAAGGTCCAGGAGGTGCAATAGATCGCCAGCGACAGCGGATAGATCAGCCCGGACGCGCGGCCGCGCCCGGCCGGCGAGCGGCGGTCGCCGTGGCTCGCCACCAGGAACAGGAAGCCGATATAGCCGAAGGCGGCAGCGATCACGCCCCAGTCGTGCAGCATGGCGAGCGCGCTTCTCCCTGGGCGCGGGGGCGCCCGAACTCATTTTCCCTGCAAATCTAGCGCGTTGGGCGGTCGCAAGCGACAGCGAAATGCCGTACCGGGGCGGGAACTGGGGTTGTCGTTAAGGTGCGAGCGGACGCGGATCCCGCTTACCCTCCCTGGAGGGGGAGGGTCGATCGCGCGAAGCGCGATCGGGGTGGGGTGATCTTTCCACACGAGCAGCGTCAGAGGTGGAGAGACTGTCACCCCACCCCGTCTCCCTCCAAGGGAGGGTGGAAGCAGGCCTACTCCGCCGCCAGCGACTTTTGCTTGAGCGGCAGACCCAGGCGGTCCCACACCTGCAAGAGCGCTTCGGCGAGCTGATCGATCAAGCCGTCGTCGTGATAGGGCGAGGGTGTGATGCGCAGGCGTTCGGTGCCCTTGGCCACCGTCGGATAGTTGATCGGCTGAATGTAGATGCCGTGCTGTTCTAGCAGCAGGTCGGACGCCTGCTTGCACTTCTCGGCATCGCCGATGAACAGTGGCACAATATGGGTGTCGCTCGACATCACAGGCAGGCCGGCAGCATTGAGGATCGCCTTGACGCGGGCGGCGCGGTCCTGGTGGCGCTCGCGCTCCCAGTTCGAGGTCTTCAGATGCTTGATCGCGGCGGTCGCGGCCGAGCAGATCGCCGGCGGCAGCGCGGTGGTGAAGATGAAGCCCGGCGCGTAGGAGCGCACGGCGTCGATGATCTGGCCGTTGGCGGCGATGTAGCCGCCGAGGCAGCCGAACGCCTTGGCCAGCGTGCCTTCGAGAATGTCGATGCGATGCATGACGCCGTCACGCTCGGCGATGCCGCCGCCGCGCGGGCCGTACATGCCGACGGCATGGACCTCGTCGACATAGGTCATCGCGCCATATTTCTCGGCGAGATCGCAGATCTTGGCGAGCGGGGCGACGTCGCCGTCCATCGAATAGAGGCTTTCGCAGGCGATCAGCTTCGGCCGGTTCGGACCTGCGGCCTTCAACTTCTCTTCGAGGTCGGCGAGGTCGTTGTGGCGGAACACGACGCGCTCGCAGGCGGACTGGCGGATGCCCTCGATCATCGAATTGTGGTTGAGCTCGTCCGACAGGATCAGGCAGTTCGGAATGAGCTTCGCGATGGTCGCGATGCCGGTCTGGTTCGAGACATAGCCCGAGGTGAACAGCAGCGACGCTTCCTTGCCGTGGAGATCGGCGAGCTCGGCCTCGAGCTGCACCAGCGGATGATGGGTGCCGGCGATGTTGCGGGTGCCGCCTGCGCCGGTGCCGACGCGGGTCGCGGTTTCGACCATGGCGCCGACCACCTTCGGGTGCTGGCCCATGCCGAGATAATCGTTGGAGCACCAGATCACGACGTCGCGTTTGCCCTTCGGCGAGTGCCACAGCGCATGCGGGAACCGGCCGGCGATGCGTTCGAGATCGGCGAACACGCGGTAGCGCCGCTCCGTGTGGAGACGATCGAGGGCGGTATTGAAGAACTGGGCGTAATCCATCGGCAAAACCTAAGACGGAACTGACCAAAAAGGGCGCATCTTCTTAGAGCTTTTCCAGCTCTAGAGTCTATGCGCTATCCCACATTTGGGCATGGGGAGCATTTGGGCAAAATGCCCTATCGTGCGATTTGAAACTTGATCCCGATCAAGTTCGCGCGAGAGGCAATGTTGCTTTGCACCATCGGCGGCGCTGCGGGTCTACCCGGCCTTGGCCTTCTTGCGCGGCTCGCTCCGCGCGTCCTTGACGGCGGCCACCGGCTTTAACCAATCCGAATTGCGCAAGGCATGCGCCACGCAATCATGGATGTGGGTGTGCAGCACCTTGTTCGCGCCCTTGGCGTCGCGCTTCAGCGCCAGCTCTTTCAGCTCGCGATGCTCGGAAGCAGCCATCTCGCCGCGGAACACCACGGCGATCATCTGGTAGCGCAGATAGCGGTCATAGACCGCGGCATGCGCATCGAGCAGCACCTTCGAGCCGCAGGCCGCGACGAGCGCGCGATGAAACTGGAAATCGCACTGTTTCCAGCTTTCCGCATCGGACCGCTCGCCTGACAGCAGCATCCGCTCCATCGCCGCGAGCTTGTGATGCGCCGAGACGATGTGCGCCTCCCAGTCGAGATCGCCGGCCGCAAACGACTTCTCGATCATGTGGCTCTCGAGCAGCTCGCGCAGCTCCGCGATCTCCTGGAATTCGGTTGCCGAGATCGGCGCGACCTCGAAGCCGCGCTGGCCTTCGGCGACGACAAAACCTTCCGAGCACAGCCGGTTCAGCGTCTCGCGCAGCGTCGAGATGCTGGTGCCATAGGCGCCGCTCATCCGCTCGAGCTTCAGCTTCTGCCCCGGCGTCAGCTTGCCGAAGATCAGGTCGGTGCGGATGCGGCGGTAGGCGCTGTCGCCCACCGTCTCGGCTGTCGTGTCGGGAAGGGTGTCCATGCCTCATTCTAGCGCGTTGGACGTGCGTTTTGCCAAATTTCGAAACTTTATCAAGTGTTTCATGTAATATCAGACAAAATCAAAAATATAGGTTGATTTATAATTCGTCATATAAGACGTTCCTGTCCCTAAGAACGAGATCAACAGGGGAGGGAGCGATGCCCGTTCGGTTCAAAGGTCTGGCTTTGGTGGCGGCGATCGGCGCGGTCGCCTTGGGCGCGATGGGGCCGGCCTCGGCGCAGGCCATTCAGGAGCGCACCATCCGCTGGGGGCACCTCAACAACACCGACCATCCCGTCAGCAAAGGCGTGCAGAAATTCGCCGAGATCGTCGCGGCGAAGAGCGGCGGCAAGATTAGGGTGCGCGAATATCCGGCCAATCAGCTGGGCAGCGAGATGCAGCAGCAATCGGCGCTGCGCGCCGGCACCCAGGAGATGCAGTCGCCGGCGACGACGTCGCTGGTCGGCATCGTCAAGGATTACGGCCTGATCGATTTCCCCTTCATCGTCTCGACGCCGCAGCAGGCCGACGCCTTGCTCGATGGTCCGCTCGGCGCAGCGCTGCTGGCAAAGCTGCCTGAGAAGGGGCTGGTTGGTCTCGCTTATTGGGATCTCGGCTTCCGCAACGTCACCAACAGCAAGCGTGCCATCACCAAGGGCGAGGACCTCGGCGGCATCAAGATCCGTGTGATCCCGAACCCGGTCTATCTGGAGACCTTCAAGGCCTTCAACGCCAACCCGGTGCCGATGAGTTTCTCGGAGCTCTATAGCGCGTTGGAGACGGGCACCGTCGACGGCCAGGAGAACCCGTTCTCCGTGATCCTGTCGAACAAGTTCTTCGAGGTGCAAAAGTATCTCAGCGTCACCAATCATACCTACTCGACCAACATCATCCTGATCAGCAAGAAATTCTGGGACGGGCTTTCGCCCGACGAGCAGAAGATTTTGCAGGACGCGGCGATCGAGGCACGCGACTACCAGCGCAAGGTCAGCCGCGAGCAGGCCGCTGCCGCGATCGACGAGCTCAAGGCCAAGGGCATGGCCGTCAACGAGATCGCACCCGCCGAGCTCGATCGCATGCGCGAGAAGACAAAGCCGATCGCGGAAAAATTCTCGGCCGACTACGACCCAGCCATCGTCAAGCTGTTCAACAGTGAGCTCGACCGCGTGCACGCGCTGAAGCCGTAAGCCGACGCGCAGCAGGACGGACCTGATGAAGACAGTGGTCAACGCCTATTTCTGGCTGCTCCGCGCGGTGATCGCGGTGCTGCTTGCCGCCATGGTGGTGCTGGTGTTCGGCAACGTCGTGCTGCGCTACGGCTTCAATTCCGGGATTGCGATCTCGGAAGAGCTGTCGCGCTGGCTGTTCGTGTGGATGGTGTTTCTGGGCGCGATCATCGGCCTGAAGGAGCATGCCCATCTCGGCGTCGACAGCCTCGTCAAGGTGCTGTCGCCGTTCGGCCGCAAGGTCTGCTACGGCCTCAGCCACGCGCTGATGCTCTATGCCTCCGTGCTGCTGACGGAAGGCTCCTGGAAGCAGACGGTGTTGAACTGGGATACGGTGGCGCCCGCCTCGGGGCTCTCGGTCGGCCTGTTCTACGCTGCCGGGATCGTGTTCGGCGCCTCCTCCTGCGTGATCATCGTGCACGAGCTTTATCGGCTCGTGACCGGGCAGGTCGCCGATGCCGATCTGATCGCCATCAGCGAGTCCGAGGAGCTCCCGCATTCTCCTGGCGCCGCGAGCGGAAAGCAGCAGGCATGACTGTCGCCGTCTTCACCTTCTCGCTGCTCGGCGCCATGGCGATCGGCATGCCGATCGCGTTTGCGCTGATCATCTGCGGCATCGCGTTGATGACCTATCTCGCGATGTTCGATTCCCAGATCATCGCGCAGAACGTCATCAACGGCGTCGATTCCTTTCCGTTGATGGCAGTGCCGTTCTTCATCCTCGCCGGCGAGGTCATGAACACCGGCGGCCTGGCGCGTCGCATCCTCAACTTCGCGATCGCGCTGGTCGGCCATTTCCGCGGCGGGCTCGGCTATGTCGCGATCCTGACGTCATGCATCCTGGCCTCGCTGTCGGGCTCGGCGGTCGCGGACGCCGCGGCGCTCGGTGCGCTCCTGGTGCCGATGATGGCCGCCGCTGGCCACAATCGCGCCAGCGCGGCTGGCCTCGTCGCTGCCGGCGGGATCATCGCGCCCGTCATTCCTCCGTCGATCGGTTTCGTCATTTTCGGCGTCGCCGCCAATGTCTCGATCTCGAAGCTGTTTCTGGCCGGCATCGTGCCGGGCCTGCTGCTCGGCGTCGGCCTGTGCTTTGCCTGGTGGTGGGTGGTGCGCAAGGAGAACCCGGCGCGCCTGCCGCGCAAGAGCATCGCCGAGATCTGGTGCGCGCTGATCGACGGCTTCTGGGCCCTGATGCTGCCGATGATCATCATTTTCGGCCTGCGCTTCGGCATCTTCACGCCGACGGAAGCGGCCGTCGTCGTCGCCGTCTACTCGCTGGTGGTGGCGATGGGCGTCTATCGCGAGCTCAGGCCGGCACAATTGCCGGCGCTGCTGGTCTCGACCGCGCAGACCACGGCTGTCGTGATGTTCCTCGTCGCCGCGGCGCTGGTATCGTCCTGGCTGATCACGGTTGCCGAGATCTCCGACCAGATCGTGGCGCTCGTGCAACCGTTCGCGGGCAACAAGACCCTCCTCACCTTCGTTCTGATGATCATCGTCGTCATCGTCGGCACCGCGCTGGACATGACGCCGACGATCCTGATCCTGACGCCGATCCTGATGCCGATCGTCAAGCAGGCCGGCATCGACCCCGTCTATTTCGGCGTGCTCTTCATCATCAACAATGCGATCGGGCTGATCACGCCGCCGGTCGGCGTCGTGCTCAACGTCGTCTGTGGCGTTGCCCGCGTCTCGATGGATGATCTGATCCGCGGCGTCTGGCCCTTCCTGATCGCGCAGCTCGTCGTGCTAGCCTTGCTGACGCTGTTTCCCGTTCTCGTCACCGGTCCGGCCAAGTGGTTCGGTGGCTAACTTCCAGAAGGACCTGTCCATGAAACGCGTGATGATCCTCAACGGTCCCAACCTCAACATGCTCGGTATCCGCGAGCCGCACATCTACGGCACGACCACGCTCGCGGAGGTCAATGCAAGCTGCGAGGAAGCGGCCGGCAAGCTCGGGCTCAAGTTGGCCTTCCACCAGTCCAACCATGAAGGCGTGCTGGTCGATCTGATCCAGTCGGCGCGGCAGGACGCCGATGCGATCGTCATCAATCCGGCCGGCCTCTCCTTCACCTCGGTCTCGATCATGGACGCGATCAAGACCTTCGAAGGCCCGGTGCTGGAGGTCCACATCTCCAACATCCACGCCCGCGACGAATATCACCGCCACTCCAAGATCTCGTTCGTGGCCACCGGTGTGATCTGCGGGCTGGGCCCGTTCGGCTACGTCGCGGCGCTGCACGCGATCGCGAATATGAAGTGAGCTGGTAGCCGCGGCGGAGGTCTGCTCCCTCTCCCCGCAGGCGGGGAGAGGCGAAAAGCTCACGTTGTCCTGAACTGGAGCACGCCGTCTTTCGTCTCCGCCGTCAGCCGGCCCTCGACGATCATGTAATTGACGTGGGCAACGAGTTCGCCGGCGGCAAAGCCCATCTGGTGCTCGTCAAGCACGTGCTTGTTGAACACGACAGGCACCAGGGCGCGCGAGGTCTGCGGCACCTCGCTGCAGGCTTCCGCGATCAGGCGGCAGCGCTCCTCGTGGTGATCGGCGAGCTGCTTGATGCGGGTCTTCAGACCATAGAACGGCACGCCGTGGCCGGGCAGCACCAGCAGATCGTAGGGCAGGGTGGTGGTCAGGCTCGCGAGCGAGGCCAGATATTCGCCGAGCGAGTTCTGGTCGGGTTCGACCGCCCACACGCTGACATTGGGCGAGATCTTGCTCAGCACCTGGTCGGCGGAGAGGAACAGCTTGTCGTCGGCGCAATACAGCATCACCTGGTCGAGCGCGTGCCCGCCGCCGGTGATCACCTTGAAGCGGCGCGTGCCGATCACGACCTCGTCGCCATGCGAGATGCGGCGGTAGGACGGCGGCAGCACCGAGACGCGCTTGAGATAATCCTGGCCGCGGCCGAGCAGCTTTTCGGTGAGCGACTCGTCCATGCCGTGGCGGCGGAAGAACAGCCGCTGGGCTTCGCGCCGCTCCTCGGTGCCGCGGTTCTGGTGGTAGACAGATTGCAGATATTCGACCTGCGTCATCACCAGCGGGCAGTTGAACCGCTCGACGATCCAGCCCGCGAGGCCGACGTGATCGGGGTGCGAATGCGTGACGATCAGGCGCGTGATGTTGACGCCCTTCAGCGGCCCCTCGAACAGTCTGGTCCAGGCCTCGATCGTTTCCTCGTTGCCGAAGCCGGCATCGATCATGGCATAGCCGTCGCCGTCGGCGAGCAGGTAGATGTTCACGTGGTTGAGGCGGAACGGCAGTTTCAGCCGCGCCCACAACACGCCGGGACGCACCTCGACGATCTCTTCGGGGCCGGGATGCTGTTCCCAGGGATAGCGCAGGGCCTCGGCCGAGGACTGCACGGTGTCGGTTTTCGGGTTCATGCTACCGGCTTAAACCCGCCGGGCGCGGGGCGCCAGCCGAAAAAGGCCGGGCCGTGGTCTCCGCATGGCGGTCATACCTGCAGTTTTCCGTAGCCCGGATTACGCGGCGCTCCATCCGGGCTACGGGCCGGCGGCTTACGCCGCCCGCATGTTGTTGAGGAATGCGTCGATCTCTCCGCGCAGCATGTCGGCTTCGCGGCGGAGCGCGTCGGAGGCGCCCAGCACTTCGCTCGCCGCCGCGCCGGCTTCCGCGGACGCCGTGGAGACGCCGATGATGTTGCTGGAGACCTCGCTGGTGCCGCCGGCGGCATGCTGGATGTTGCGGGCGATTTCGCGGGTGGCCGCGCCCTGTTCCTCGACCGCGGCGGCGATCGTCGTCGTCACGTCGTTGATCTCGCCGATGATCCGGCCGATGCCCTGGATGGCGCCGACCGCGGAGGTCGTGACCGACTGCATGCTGGCGATCTGGGTGCGGATCTCTTCCGTCGCCTTGGCGGTCTGGCTCGCGAGGCTCTTCACCTCGGAGGCGACCACTGCGAAGCCGCGGCCGGCTTCGCCCGCGCGCGCCGCCTCGATGGTGGCGTTGAGCGCGAGCAGGTTGGTTTGCGAGGCGATGGTCTGGATCAGGTCAACCACGACGCTGATGCGGCTCGCACTGTCGGCAAGGCTCTGCACCGTGGTGTCGGTGGCGCCGGCCTCGTCGACCGCCTTCCTTGCGATCGCGGCCGAGGTGACGACCTGCTTGCTGATCTCCTCGATCGAGGACGACAGCTGCTCGGTGCCTGATGACACGGTCTGCACGTTGACCGAGGTCTCCTCCGCGGCGGATGCAACCGCGTTCACCAGCGCGTTGGACTGGTCGGCGGTGTTCGACATGCTCTGCGCGGTGGACTGCATCGAATTGGCCGATTGCGCGAGATTGTCGAGCGCGTTGCGTACCGCGCCCTCGAACTCGGCGATCTTCGCTTCCATGCGCGCGGCACGCTCGGCCTTGGCGACACGGTCCTTGTCCTGCTCGCTCGACATCGCGCGGGCCTCGATCATGCTCTCGCGGAACACCTGCAGCGTGCTCGCCATCACCGAGATTTCGTCGTTGTGGTGCTTCGAGCGGTAGATCTCCGTCTCGAGGTCGCCGTTCGCGAGCAGCTGCATCGACTGATGCAGCGCGCCGATCCGCCGCAGGATGTTGCGGCCGACATAGAGCCAGACGAACAGCGCCGAGCCGACCAGCATCAGCGCGCCCAGCGCCAGCATCGCGGTGGTGGCGAGCGAGATCTCCTGGCGCGCCTGGAACGTCGACGCGTTGGTCTCCTTCTGCACGCCGTCGACGAGCTGCTGCACGCTGATGCCGAGACCGACATTGAGCTTGCGGGTCTCGTCCAGGATAGTCTGGCCGTAGTCGATGGCGTCGAGCTCCTTCTGGCGGATCTTGAACACGCCGGTCTTGCCCTCGCCGAAGGCGAACAGCTTCTGCACGGCGTCGCGCACCGTCTGCATCGAGGGCATGTTCGGGAGGTCCTCGAGGTTCGACTTGACGCGGTCGCGCGTCGCCTTGAACTCCTTCTCGATCGCCTCCAGCGTGTCGCTGTTGTTGGCCGACAGCGCCGCCATCATGTCGGCGGCCATGAGATTGCCGTTGGCGGAGATTGTCGCGACCTGGGAGACGGTGCGGGCGGCCTCAGTCGCATCATCGGCGGAAACTTCCGCCGCACCGAGGATCGCGTTCAAGCGTGTCTGTGCGTCCAGCATCGCAGGACCGGCCGCGCCGACGAAGGTGAGCTGCGCCTTGCGCAGCGCCTCATACTGCTTGTCATGCAGCGCGCCGGTCTCGAGCCGCTCACGCGCGGCCGACACCAGGCTCTGGGTCGCCTCGTCGATGCTCTTGGCGGTGTCGCGCAGCGCGGTTGCGATCTGCTTGTCGGCGCCGAGCTCGATGATCTCGCCGAGCTTGGCCATGGCGAGCTGCTGGATGTCCTTCACGCTCTTGGTGCGTTCCTTCAGCGCCTCGTCGGAGGGCGATGCCAGCAGGCCCGGGCCTTGCGCGGCGAGCGTCGCGCTCTGCGAGGCGAGCTGCAGGCTGGCGGAGAGGCGCGGGATGTCGCGGCCGCTCAGATCCATCATGGTCGCGCCGAGGTGATTGAAGACGAAGCCGGCGCCGGCTGCGATGACGAGGCCCATGCCCGCGATCAATGCGAAGGCGGCGAACAGGCTGCCGCGCACGCCCCACCTTGGCATCTTGAAACGAGGCTTGAGACGGCCAAGGACACGGCCAGCACCCAGACGGATCGCCATCGAAATTCCCCCACGCGTGATCTTTATATTTTCGCCGCGGAGTATCCCTGGGTCGGGTTAAAAAATCGCAAGTTGCACAATCGGTTGCGCCTGTTCCGCACAGCGAAAAAGAAAGGGCCGGCAGAGTTGCCGGCCCTTGATTGCGAAGAGATTTTTTGGAGGCGCGATCAGTAGCGCGCGACCGCCGAGTTGGCCCAGTTGAAGCGGTAGTTGACGCCCGCCTTGAAGGTGTGGTCGTCGGTCGTGAAGTTGCCGGTGCCCACCAGCGGGCCCGCGGTGAAGTGGGCGTCGCCGAAATTGTAGTACTGGTACTCGGCCTTGGCCGACCAGTTCGGGGCGAACATGTATTCGAGGCCGGCGCCGACGGTGTAGCCGTTGCGGTGATCGCCATCGATGATGAAGCCGGTCGGCACGCCGCCAATCGTCACCTTCTCGTTGTTGTCCGAATAGGCGTAGCCGCCCTTCACGTAGAGCAGGCCGGGACCCCAGGTGTAGCCGACGCGGCCGGTGATGGAGCCGAGGCCACGCTGGTCGTTGCTGTAGGCGACGCCGCCCGGGAACGCCGCGCCGACGCTGCCGGAGAGCCAGGAATACTGGCCTTCGACGCCGACCAGGAAGTTCGGGTTGAACTGCCAGTCCGCACCGACCTGCACGCCGCCGAGGAAACGGCCGTTGCCGTTGTTGCCGGTGGAGAGGCCGTTGAAATTGTTGTCGCTGGAGAACGCGCCGCCGACATGGCCGCCGACATAGAAGCCCGTCCAGTTGTAGATCGGCGCGGCATAGGCCGGCGCGGGCGCCTTGTAATAGTTGCGGTTGCCGAGATCGGCGCCGACGGCCGGCGCGGCAGCGCTCACCACGAGCAGCGCAACGGTTGCAAACAAAATCTTCTTCATCGTCTTGAACTCCAGCACTTTGGTCCCCGGCAGGCGCGCTGTCCGCGCCGTCGTTGGTTTTGCAGATAGCTCGCTTTTGACGAAAATGCTGTCACATCCGTGGCACAGCGACAGCCAACCTAACTTATTGGGCTGTAAATGATTTTCGTGCTTAATGGCGGCTTAAGAAGTGGTGAAGGAAGGCTTAACGTCGCAAGTCTCGGGTAACTTGCGCGCGTCTCTCGTTAACCAAGACGCCGCCGCGCCTCATCGCGCATCTGCTGGCGGAAGGCCGCGCGCCTTGCAGGCCGGTCTTCCTCGCGTACGTCGTGGCGATCGAAGACGTCGAACTTCTCCATGATCGGATAGCGCTCGCTCGCCATCGCGAGCACGCGCAGCACCTTGGTCGCGGACGGCGTCGGGCCACTGACCTCCCAGCGCCGGATGGTATCGGCGCCGCCCTTCTCCGGCAGTCCGCAAAGCTTGGCCATGTCGGCCGCGGTGAGCTTGCGCTCGAGCGCATCGGAAAGGTCGTTGCGGAGCTGCTTCAGTTCGGGGCCGGTCATGCTGCTTGCGTCCAGGGAAGTCACTGAAGGCGATGCACTAGCGCTGATTCGGGTCCATCCGAAGGCCGGTGGTCGTGATAGTGTGTCCATGCCGGTCGAGCATCAGCGAGGCGAAATCGCATGCCTGTGTTCAAGCTGCCCCTGTCGGGGGATGTCGTCCAGTCCATTTATCCGTCGTTCTTCAGTCCCACCGGCGGCCAGTTCGGTCTCGTCAACATCACGGTGGGGCAATCCTCGGCGCCAGATGTCGAGAAGGACGTGCTGTCGGATGTCGCCGGTTACGGCAAGCAGATCGGACAGATCGCGGACGCGCTGCTGGCCGTGGTCGAGCATCTGGAGTCGCGGCCCGACCACGCGCTCGCTGACGATCCGGCGATCGTCGCCTTCAAGGCGCTGATGCACTCTGTCGCGACAGTCAAGGAGCGACATGGCCGCAAGGCATGTCGTCCGAAGCGACGATGACCACGGCAGCGGTGTCTGGGTCAGGCACATTCGGGCGTGCACGAAGTTATGAACGGGTGCCCATGGAAATTCCGTGTTGAATGAACACATGGCACAGTGGGCTCGCAGCCAATGAAGGGAACCGCCATGACAAGCATCAAACCCGCCATTGCCGCACTCATCACTGTCGGACTGCTGGCCGCGCCCTTTGCAGCCGAAGCGAAGAAGGCCCGGCCGAGCCGGCATCACTACAGCACGGGCGTGGTGGCCCCGACCTATGGCGCCGCCGCATTGCCGGTCGCGCAGCCCAGGACCTCCTACGGGTCGTCCGGGCAGACGGTCGGGACGGTCACGGCGCCCTCGATCGGCTCGTACAATTGGCCGTCGGTCGGCGTGACCAATTCGGTGCCGACCTGGAGCAACACCACGAGATAGAGAACACCTCGCCAGGCGCGCCGGTGATCGTCAACGCGTGCCGGGCGCGAGGCCGGAGAGCAGGTAGAGCGCGACCAGCAATGTCGCGACCGACAGCATCGTCGTGACCGAGACGGTGGCCGCGACCAGCTTCTCCTCGACCTTGTGCTCGTGTGCCAGCACATAGACGGTCTTCGCCGTCGGCACGGCCGCGCATATGACGGCGGCAACCGTGTAGAGCGGATTGAGGCCGGTGACCACGCAAAGCCCGTAGACGATCAGCGGCATCACCACCAGCTTGACGGTCGCGAGCGCGAACGAGGCCTTCAGGTTGGATCGCAGACCGTCGACCGACAGGCCAAGCCCGATGGCAAACAGTGCGCAGGGCGTAAGCGCAGCGGCAATGATGTTCAGATAGGCCGCGACCGGCGCCGGAATCGGCAAGCCCGTGATCGCCCAGACGAGACCGATCAGCGTCGACAGCACCATCGGATTGAGCAGGATCTGCTTCACCAGCCCGGCGGAATGCGAAGGGCCGCGCACGTCCCTTTCCAGCAGGATGACCGTGAGCGGAAACATCACGCCGGCGACGAACACCGTCGCCACCGCGGCAGGCAAGACGGTGGGCTGGCCGTAGATCGCGTGCAGGATCGGGAGCGCCACGAAGCCGGTATTGGTCATGGCCGCCGCCATGCCATGGATCGTGCTGCTGGCGAGGTCGTGCTTGCCGCCCGCGCGGACCGCCAGGAAGACCAGCGCGAAGCAGAGGAGGGAGCCGCCGCCGAACGCGAGCAGGAAGCGCCATTCCAGCAGGTTGCGCGCCGGCTCCTGGGCGATCGTGACGATCAGCAGCGCCGGCATCGCCACGTTGTAGGCAAAATGCACCAGCGCGTCCGCAAGCGAGCGGGAGAGATAACCTGATACACCGGCAAACCAGCCGGTGACGATGATTGCGAACACGGGAAGAACGAGGCTGGCGACCTCCATCCGGCGTCCCCCTCTGCCAAGCAGCGCCGCCATTCTAGCCTGGCGATGCATGCTCGTCACGGTTCAACTGGATGGCGCCGCCCTCGACCAGACGGCCGGTGGCCTCAGGCGCCCCTGCCGGTCTGTTGACCGAACACGCAGCGCCATCCAGCCAGGCGTTCGGCCGGATGCTGGTTCATCCATTCGGCGAGCTGCGGCGCGCCCATCAGGCAGGACTGCATCGAGACGTTGGCGAAGTCCGAGGTGGTGACGATCTGCTCGTGACAATTTGCCGGAGAGGAGAGGCTGCACAGCACCGCGATGATCTTGATCACGCCAGATTTCCTGCGTCGCCGTTGGCCGCGCGGCCGATCGTCGCCTTGCCCTGCGGCTCGCCGCTCGGATCAGCCGGCGGAAAAATGCTGTCGTAGATCGCGCGTGCCTCCTGAATGAGGCGAACGCGCTCGCGTTCGGATTTCGAGACAAACTGAATAACCTGGCCCATATCGGCTCCAATGGATCGGACATCCATCATCAGATGATGGAAATCATTCCATGCGAATCTGGGGTGTCGGCCTCTGTTTCGCATCTGTGCGGACGGTCACGAGGGATAAAAAGCCCGTGAGTGTTCCGTTGCGTGAAGAGGAGCGGAATACCTTAGCCATGAGCTGGCCTGACGTTGCCGGCGCCCGCTCCTCGTGTCCCGGGATCGCCCGCGTTCGGCTGGAGCTGCTCGTCGCGCCATCGTGATGGAGCGTAAGGCCCTGCAGTGTGGTCGTGTTGCGGCACATTTTCGCGCGCGTGGAGTTGTAAGATTGCTCAGTGCACGAGTGGTTCGACGAGCGAATGGCCGACGCGACTGAGACACCGCGCCCGAAAGGATTAGCCATGACAAGAACGAGACGCTCGATTGCGGTACTTATCGCGGTCGGATTTGCGGCATCGCCATTCGCTGCAGGCGCGCAGACGTCTGCGGCGGGCACCCAAGGCAACACGGGCGGTCTTTCCGGAGCGCCAGCAACGCAAGGCACAACTTATGGAAGCTCCGGACAGACCGTCGGGACCGTCACTGCGCCGTCGATCGGAACGTCTAATCAACCATCGGTCGGCGTGACCAACTCAGTCCCCACCTGGAGGAACACCAACCCTCCGGCCAAGTAGCAACCGCGATCGGCCGCCTCACGCCGCCGGCGCGCGCTCCTTCCGGCCCGGCACCGCCGCCAACAGTTCGCGCGTATAGGCGTGCTCTGGCGCGGCGAACAGTTGCGCGGTCGGCTTCAACTCGACGATGGCGCCGCGCTGCATCACCGCGATGCGGTCGCAGATTTGCGCCGCGACGCGCAAATCGTGGGTGATGAACAGCATCGAGAGGCCAAGGCGCGCCTTGAGGTCTTCGAGCAGTCGCAACACCTGCGCCTGCACGGAGACGTCGAGCGCGGAGACGGCTTCGTCGGCGACGATGATCTCCGGTTCGAGCGCGAGCGCGCGCGCGATGCCGATGCGCTGACGCTGGCCGCCGGAGAATTCATGCGGGTAGCGGTCGAGCGCGCCGGCGTCCAGCCCGACCATCCTGAGGAGATCGCGGGCGCGGTCGAACGCCACTTTCGGATCGATGCCGGCTGCGATCGGACCGTCGGCGATGATGTGCCCGACCTTGCGGCGCGGATTGAGCGAGGCGAACGGATCCTGAAAGATCATCTGGATGCGATGGCGCTCGGCGCGGAGCGCCTTGCCCGAGAGCTGCGTGAGATCGGTCTCGCCGATCCGCACCGTGCCGCGGTCGGCTTCGATCAGTCGCATCACCAGACGCGCCACCGACGATTTGCCGGAGCCGGATTCGCCGACGAGGCCGAGCGTCTCGCCCTTGAGAATGTTGAAGTTGACTTCGCGCGCGGCATCGACGCGGCGGTCCTCGCGAAACCAGCCGCCTGATGTGACATAGGTCTTGTCCAGCCCAATCACCTCGACGGCCCTGGCCTGGTCATCGAGCGGCTCGCGCGCCGGCGGATCCATCGACGGCACGGCGGCGAGCAGCGCCTTGGTGTAGTCGTGCTGCGGATTTTTGAAGACGGAGCTAGCGGGGCCTTCCTCGACGACCTTGCCATGCCTGAGCACCACGACCTGGTCGGCGATGTCGGCGACCACGCCGAAATCATGGGTGATGAACATCACCGCCATGTTGCGGTTGCGCTGGAGGTTGCGGATCAGTTTCAGGATCTGCGCCTGCGTGGTGACGTCGAGCGCGGTGGTGGGCTCGTCCGCGACCAGCACCGCAGGCTCGAGCGCGAGCGCCATCGCGATCATGGCGCGCTGGCGCTGGCCGCCGGAGAGCTGGTGCGGATAGGCGCGGACAATGCGCTCGGGGTCGGGCAGGCCGACCTCGCGCGCCAGCGACAGGGCCTTGGCGCGCCGCTCCTTCGGCGTCAGCAGGCCGTGGGCCTCGAACATCTCCGCCATCTGGTCGCCGATCCGCATCAACGGATTGAGCGCGGTCATCGGCTCCTGAAAAATCATCGCGAGCCGGCGGCCGCGCAAATCGCGCCAGCCGTCGTCATCGAGCTCGAGCAGGTCGCGGCCTTCGAACTGGATCTCGCCGGAGGTGACGGTGACCGTATCAGGCAGAAGCCCCATCAGCGCATGCGCGCACATCGACTTGCCGGAACCGGATTCGCCGACGACGCAGACGATCTTGCCGGGCCGCAAATCCAGCGAGACGCCGTCGACGGCGAACGGACGCTCGGCGCCCTTGGGCAGCGCGATCCGCAGATTCTTGATCGAGACGGCGGGCGGGGCGGTCATCATCACCGGCCCTCCCGCGACAGGCGCGGATTGAGCGCGTCGTTGAGGCCTTCGCCGATCAGGTTCAGCCCGAGCACCGAGATCAGGATGGCGACGCCGGGAAACACGGTGATCCACCAGGCCTGGCGGATCACGGTACGGCCGGCGCCGACCATGTAGCCCCAGGAGATCAGATTGGGATCGCCGAGCCCGAGGAATGCTAGCGAGGATTCCAACAGGATGGCGGTCGCCACCATCAGCGAAGCCAGCACGATCACCGGCGACAGCGCGTTCGGCAGGATCTCGCGCAGGATGATCCAGGTGTTGCTCTGGCCGGTGACGACGGCGGCCTGGACATATTCGCGCGTGCGCAGCGACAGCACCTCGCCACGCACGAGGCGGGCGACCGGCGGCCAGCTCACCACCGCGATCGAGGCCACGATCGAGTAGATCGAGGGCTGCAGGATCGCGACCAGCACGATCGCGAGCGCGAAGCTCGGAATGGTCTGGAAGAACTCGGTGAAGCGCATCAGGGCGTCGTCGACCTTGCCGCCGAAATAGCCGGCCATGGCGCCAATGGGAACGCCGACGACCAGCGCGACCAGCGTGGAGACGAGACCCACCAGCAGCGAGACGCGCGCGCCAAAGATCATGCCGGCGAACACGTCGCGGCCGAGCGCGTCGGTGCCGAGCGGCACGGTCGAGAGCGTGAAGGGTGGCAGGAACGGCCGCTGCACCATGCGCCAGGGTGAATTCGGGAACAGCATCGGCCCGAACACCGCGATCGAGATCGCAAGGACAAGGATGACGAGCCCGACGACGCCGCTCGGGCTCTTCAGCATCGATTTCCAGAACTGTTTCATGAGGCGAATTCGATGCGCGGGTCGACCAGTCGGTAGACGAGGTCGGTGATGAGGTTGAAGATCAGCACCATGGCGGAGCAGATCACGAAGACGCCGAGCAGGAGGTTGTAATCGCGCTGGAGCAGCGCGTCGTACATCAGACGCCCGATGCCGGGCCATGCGAACACGGTCTCGGTGATGACGGCGCCGCCGATCAGCGTGCCGGAATGCACACCGGCCAGCGTCACGACCGGCAGCAGCGCGTTGCGCAGCACGTGGCGGCGCTGGATCACGGCGTCGGAGAGGCCCTTTGCGCGCGCGGTCTTGACGAAGTCGAGGCGTTTCACTTCCAGCATCGAAGCGCGCGTCATGCGGGTGTAGGTCGCCATGAAGAACAGGCCGAGCGTCATCGCCGGCATGATCAGGTGCTTTGCGACGTCGACTGCGTGGGCAAGGCCGGTGAGGTTGGCGCCGACCGTCTCGTAACCGAAGCTCGGCAGCCAATCCATGGTGACCGAGAACAGGAGGATTCCCATCAGCGCCACCCAGAAGATCGGCATGGCGTAGAAGATCAGCGCGAACACGGTGATGGCCGTGTCGAGGAAGGTTCCGGCAAAGCGCGCGGCGAAGGTGCCGAAGAGAACGCCGAGCATGAGCGAGATCGCGAATGCGGTCAGTGTCAGCAGCAGCGTCGCCGGCAGCCGCTCGCCGATCAGCTTCACGACCGGCGCCTGCTGGCGGAAGGAGAAGCCGAGGTCGAGCGTGACGACGCCCTTGACGTAGATGAAGAGCTGCTCGGGCAGCGGCTTGTCGAGGCCGAACTTTTCCCGGAGCTGCTTGACGAAGACCTGGTCACTGGCGCCGGCCTCGCCCGCCATCACGACCGCGGGGTCGCCGGGCGCAAGCCGGATCAGGAAGAAATTGAGGACGACGATCGCGAGCAGGACGATCACGCCCTTCAGGACACGCTGAGCGACGAAGGAGAGCATATTAGAGAGTCATCTCTTGTAGCGTGACCTGGAGCCACGGAGACAGTGGGCTCCCTCGCCCCGCTCTTGTCCGCCGAAGCCTCGGCGAAGGCGGATGCGGGGAGAGGGTTGGGGTGAGGGGGACTCTCCGCGGGGACGGTGATAGTTGGGCTCGCGGAGACTCCCCCTCACCCGAATGTGCGCTATGCGCACATTCGACCTCTCCCCGCGAGCGGGGAGAGGTGAAGAGGGCAGCCATCACTTGTCCAGCCATGCGTCCTTGAAGCCGTCATTGACCCCGATGCCCGTGGTGATCAGGTTCTTGACCTTGCAGCGGGTGATGGTCGGGAATTGCAATTCCAGCATCCAGGCCACCGGCACGTCCTCGACCAGGATTTTTTGCGCCTTCTCGTAGATCTCCTTGCGCTTCGAGTCCGGCGTCGCGGTCGCGCCGTCGGCGAAGAGCTTGTCGATCTCCGGGTTGGAGTAGCCCTCGACGTTGTTGAAGACCTGCCCCTTGGCGATGTTGCTGGAGATATAATTGCGGCCGACGCCGAGCGCGGGATCGCCATACTGGTAGAGATAGGTGAAGGCGATGTCGTAGTCCCAGTCGCCGATCTTCTGGTTGCCGCCGGCAACGTCGGTGGCGATCGTCTCGATGTTCATGCCGACGTCCTGGAGGTTCTGCTTCACGGCTTCACCCCAGCGCTGCCAGGTCTCGCCATAGGCGAGCGGCAGCAGGCGGATCTTCTCGCCCTTGTAGCCGGCTTCCTTCAGCAGCGCCTTGGCCTTGGCAGGATCGTAAGGGTATTTCGGCACGTCGTCGGTGTAGTACTTGATGGTCGAGGCGGACGGGCCGGTCGCGACCTTGCCGAGCCCGTTCCAGATCACGTCCTTGGCGAAGTCGCGGTCGATCGCGAACATGATCGCCTGCCGCACCCGCTTGTCGGCGAGCGGACCCTGGCGGTTGTTGAGCCACAGCCAGGCCAGCGGCGAGAAGAACTCCCAGCCGGCGCCGGTGACGCAGGTGTCCTTCAGCTTGGACAGCCGCGGCACGTCGAAATTCTCGACCGAGCCGCCGGGCAGCACGTCGACCTTGCCGGTCTCGTACGCCACCGAGCGCGCGGCGGCGTCGGGAATGATCTGCCAGTAGATCTCGTCGAGATAGGGCTTGCCCTTTTCGTGGTAGTTCGGGTTCTTGACCAGGCGGATGAACGAGCCCTTCTGCCACTCCTTGAACATGAAGGGGCCGGTGCCGACCGGCGCGTTGTTGTAGGGGTTGGTCTTCCAGTCGGTGCCTTCATAGAGATGCTTCGGCACCATCGGCATCGAGCCGACCTCGAAGATGCCGAGGAACGGTCCGAACGGCTGCTTCAGCGTGAACACCACCGTATAGTCGTCCGGCGTCTCGATCTTGTCGACCTGCGCCAGATTGGTGCGGGCACGCGCATGCGTCTGCTTCAGCATCTCCATCGAGAACAGGACGTCGGCGGCGGTGAAGGGCTTGCCGTCATGCCAGGTCACGCCCTTCTTGAGCTTGAAGGTGTAGGTCTTGGCGTCCTCGCTGACGCTCCAGCTTTCGGCAAGCTCCGGCAGCGGCTCGAGCTTGGGGCTGTAGCGCAGCAGGCCCTCGAAGATGTTGCCCGAGACCATTTGAGTCGGGCCGTTCTGGACCTGCGCAAGCATCAGGCCGGGCGGCTCGGGCTGGATCACGGCGTTGATCACGCCCCCCGTCCTCGGCTCTTGCGCCAGCGCCGAGGCCGTGAGGCCGCAAGCCAGGAGGGCACCAAGCAACACTCGTTTTGGCATGTCGTATCTTTCTCAAGCGAGACCGGCCGAAAACGCTTCGCACGTCATGGCGCGCGAAGCTCCGGCCGGCCCATCCCAGTCCCCATCCGATATCGAGGCTCACACAGTCTCATTCGGGGCCGCAAGATGAAAGTCTCGACAGTGTTCGCACAAAAAATGTACAGCGCGTCCTGTTTTCACTTGATTCATTGTCTTGTCACGGAGACAAGTCGGCCATGGACAATGCCAGCCGCTCCGAACGATCCCGTAACGCCGCACTCGAAGCGGCCATCGCGATCATCGCGCGCGACGGGCCGGGCCGGCTGACGCTGGATGCGATCGCGCGCGAGAGCGGACTCAGCAAGGGCGGCGTGATGCATCAGTTCCGCACCAAGGAAGCGGTGCTGAAGGCGTTGCTCGACCGGCAGATGGCGCATTTCGAGGAGTTCGCCACCAGCACCATGGCAAAGGTGAGCGCGACCTCCGCGAATCCCAACCTGGCGACCCAGCTCGCGACCGTGCGCGAAGCGGCCACCTCGCCGAATTCTGCCGCGCTGGCGCTGGTTGCGGCCATGGTCGAGAATCCCAGCCTGATGGCGCTGCCGCGCGAGCGCGAGATGGAGAGGATGGCGGCGATCAGGGAAGAGGCCACTGATCCCGATCTCGCGATGCTGCGCTGGGCCGGCGCGATGGGGCTGTTGTTGAGCTCGTTGTTCGGCATGTCGCCGCTCAGCAAGGACGAGCATCAGCGGCTGTTCGCGCGTCTGCTCGACGACGCGCAGTGGACCGGCCTCGAACGGCCGGCCGCCAAAGGCACCGCCAAATCCCGCGCGCCATCGGCTACGAAGGCCGCAACGCCGCGCAAGCGCGCCTGATTCATCGTTAACGATTTCCCGCCGATAGCTGCCCAAAGCCGCGCCTGCGGCCAAATGCGCCAGGCCCGTGTTTTTGAACTTTACAAACCGCCTAGTCGGTTTTACACATGGACACACTGAGACGGCCCAAGGCTTCCGAAATGGCCCCGGACGAAGCCTCGGGTTGGCACTGGTGAGCGCCGCAGCCGCGTCTGGTCCCGTACGCGGCTGCGGTCGCCACTGCCTGGGCAGCAAGCCGCTAGAGGAGTCTGGAATGAATCGCTCGATCGCCCTGCGCGGTCTGGGAACGCTCCTGCTCGGCGCAGCCGTCGCGGGCTGCGCCACCGTCGCGCCCGTGCCGTATTCCGGGATGGCGTCCTCAGCCTACATGGCTCCGGACAATTCGGACGCCTCCGGCCGCGTGCCCTACCGCTATTCCACGCCGGTCGACTGGCGCGCTTATAATAGAGTCATCCTCGAACCGGTCGTGGTCTATCGCGGCAGGGATCACCAGTTCGGCGACATGTCCGACAAGGACAAGGCGACGCTTGCCGCCTACATGCAGACCCGTTTCGCCGAGGGTCTGCGCGGCCGCTTCGCGCTGGTGCGCGAGCGTGGGCCGGAGACACTGCGGATCAGGCTGACACTCACCGGCGCCGTCGCCAACACGCCGGTGCTCGGCACGCTCTCCCGCTTCGACGTCGCCGGCGCCGTCTACAACGGCGTGCAGGCCGCGCGCGACGGCGAGGGCACCATGACCGGCTCGGTGATCTACGGCGTCGAGATCTTCGACGCCGCGACCGCGCGCCTGCTCTCCGCTTACGTCACCAAGCAATACCCGGCTGCCTACGACATCAAGGCCACCGCCGGCGCGCTCGCCGCCGCCACCGCCGGCCTCGACAAGGGCGCCGACGCCTTGATGGCGCAATTGAACTGACGCCGCGACCCATCCAACGAAAGGTGCCGCTGATGAACATTGTCCTTCGCTTCGTGTTGCGCGTTGCGATCACGATCCTGATGATGGTGTTTGGCGGCCGCGCCGGCGCCGCGGCGCCGCCCGATCCCAGCGGCACCTGGCTCGTCCAGGACGGCCGCGCGCGCATCAGGCTCGAGCGTTGCGGGCCGTCGCGCGACCGCATCTGCGGCTTCATCATCTGGATGAAGGAGCCGGCCGACAAGCGCGGCCAGCCCTATCGCGACAAGGAGAATCCCGATCCCGACAAGCGCGCCCGCGCGCTGCTCGGCCATCAGCTCATCATGGGTTTGCAGGCGACGCCGGAGGGACAGTTCGCCGGCGAGATCTACAATGCCGAGGACGGCAAATCCTATTCGGTCTCGCTGTGGCGCGACTCCGCCGATCGCCTCAAGCTCAGGGGTTGCCTGATCAAGTTCCTGTGCCAGACCCAGACCTGGCAACAGACCCTCGACGTGCTGCCCGGCCAGCTCGTCGGCCTCACCGGCGATCTCAACGGCCCCCGCGCCGACAAGGAATGGGCCGCCGTGCCGGCACCGAAGCCGATGCAGGCGAAAGCCAGGTAGCGGATTGCTCCTCTAACCACTCACTTGGTTTCCGGTGCGCCGACGGCTGCGCTCGCAATGACGACGTGATGACGGTCGCATATTGCGCGCCTTCGAGATTTGACCGGTTGTTCGCCAAAAGCTATCCTTCCGTCCCGCTGGGTCGTCCAATCTGAATTTGCACGCGCGAATTCCTCGTTCCGGGGGCGCACCTATGGAATGGTCAGCCAAGCCATCTCGCGCCGATCAGCCCTTCGGCAGTTGGGCCGACGATCTCGCTGCGGCCTTTGTCCGGCTCGAGCCGCGTAAAATCGCCGACCGTCCCTTCGAAGGTTCGATCGCGCGTACCGACGCTGCGTCGGTCCAGATTTCGCTGGTGAAAGCCACAGGGCACTGCGTTCTCCGGCTGCGGCCCCATATTGCGCGAAGCACGGACGATCTCTGCTTCGTCAATCTCCAGCTCGAGGGTCTGGGCCGCACGACGCAGCGGGGACACGAGCAGGTCTGTGCGCCCGGCGACCTCGCGGTCGCCGATACGACCGAGCCGTTCGAGATTGCCAACGGCCGCGACTTCCGCCTCTTTTGCTTTGCCGTGCCGCGGCGGCACCTGCCAAAGAGCTTTGCGGATTCTCCGCGGCTTGCGTTGTCGAGGACGGAAAATGGCCGCGCGTTGTCGCGCACGCTCGCAGGCTATGCCGAGCTTTGCCTGGCAGCACCCGCCGTTGCGGCAAGCAGCGGCACGCATGTGGTCGAGCTGATCGCGCATGCACCGGAGATGCTGGGTGAAATGCCGGTTGCGCGCGTGAATGCGCCCGTGCTGCTGTCGATGATGCTCGACCATATCGACCGCCACAGCGACGATCCCGGTCTCGATGCCGAATTGCTTGCCCGGAAGTTCCGCTGCTCGGAGCGCTATGTGCACCGGTTGTTCGTCGCGACCGGCCGCTCCGTCGGCGAGCATGTCAGCGATCGGCGGATCCTGATCTGCGCCCGCGACCTGCTCGACGCGCAGCATCGTCACAAGGCCATCTCCACGATCGCGTATGAGGCCGGCTTTTCCGACATCTCGCACTTCAACCGCCTCTTCAAGCGCAGCCACGGCCTCGCCCCGCGCGAATTTCGGAGGACGAAGGGGAAGGGCGAGTAGTTCACCTCCAGCCAAGAATTAGGTCGCTGCCGACCAAGATTTTCCGCCCTCGCTCGGCTCACCCTGGTGACCTGCCGGAGCGAGGGAGATGTTCGATGGCGATTGATTTCACGCTTTCACCTGCGCAGCGCGCGTTGCAGCTTCAATCGCGAAAATTCGCGGCGGAGGTCTTGGCCGGCGCCGGCAAGGCCGAGTTGCTGGCGACGCCGGAAGAGCGCTTCCTCGCGACGAAGCCGACCTATGAGGCGATGGTCGCTGCTGGTTATCTGCGCAAATGCATTCCGGCGCCGGCGGGCGGCGACAATGCCGGACTCATCGACATGGCGATCCTGGCGGAAGAATTCTACGCTGTGAATCCGAGCGTGACGCTGACCATGCTCGGCACGGTGCTCGGTCTGCTGCCAATTCTGCTTGGTGGCACCGCGGAGCAATGCGCCCGCCTGCTTGCACCGTTCCTGAAGACGAGCGGCGCTCCGCTTGCGGGCTTCTGCTCCTCGGAACCCGGCGGCAGCGCCAATGCTGCCGCACCGCCGCCGGGCGAGGGCGTGCGCACCACCGCAAAACGCGAGCTCGGCAATTGGATCATCAACGGCCGCAAGAAATGGGTGTCGTCCGCCACCGGGTGGGACCGCAATGGCGCCGACGTGTTGTGCGTGGTGTGCCGGACCAATCCCGCCGCGCCACCGGAGCAGGGTGTCTCCATCATTGCGGTCGAAGGCCCGGTGCATGGCATCGTGTTCGAACGCGCCATTGATTCGATCGGCCACCGCGCTCACCTCGTGCCGGAATTCAGCCTGCGTGCCGTCACCGCGCCGCACGGCAATCTGCTCGGGCAGGAGGGGGGCGGCTTGATGCTGGCGTCCGCCGCCTTCACCGGCACGGCGGCGCTGGTCGGCATCTTCGGTGTCGCCCTGATGCGGGCCGCCTTCGACTTCGCACTGCATTTTGCCCGCACCGAGAAACGCGGCGGGGTACAGGCGATCATCGAGCATCAGGCGGTCGGCTATGCACTCGCCGATGCCAAGACCACTATCGAAGCCGCGCGTTACCTGAGCTGGCGGGCCTGCCATGCGCTCGATACGCAATCACCGGGCGCCGACGAGCTCGCGGTCCAGGCCAAGATTTTCGGCTCCGAAGCCGCGGTGCGGGTCATCACCGACCTGATGCGCGTGGTCGGCATCGACAGCTATGATCACGCGGCGCCGTTCGGCCGCTTGTTGCAGGACGCGTTGGCGCTGCCGATCTTCGACGGTGGCAACATGGGCGTTCGGCGGCGCCAGCTCCACGCGATGCTGATGCGGCCCGATTACGATCCACTGACCGCGTGCGGAGGAGCCTGAGACGACGCGTCGTATCTGCATCCGCCCTTTGCGCATTTGCGGGGAGAGGGAGTCTCTACCCCAACCCCGCGCGCCGGAATCCCTCCAGATAGTGCTCGCGATCGGCGTCACTGGCCCAAGGCAGCTGCGTCGCGATCCAGTGCAGCGAGATGTTGGGCTGGGTACGTCGGAGTTCACCCAGCGCCATCTCGGCGAGCGCGCCGTCGCCGGTCATGCCGGCGGACACCGCGAGCACGCGGTAGGCGCCGGTGAGGTCGCCGCGATGGCGGATCGCCTCGCGCGCCAGCGCGATCGCCTCGTCGTAATGCCGTTCGGTGAAGCGCGCATAGCCGGCAATGCCGTAATAGATCGCCAGTGACGGATCGCGCGGCGAGAGCCGGATCGCCCTCTGCGCCGCATCGAACGATTCCCCGGAGCGGCCGGCGTAGGACAGCGCCAGCGCGTAATAACCCTGCGCCAGCGAGAAGTTCGGGTTGAGCGCGAGCGCCTGCTCGAACTCGGACAGCGCGTCGGAAAGCCTGCGCGTCGAGAAGAAGACGCTGCCGAGCGCGGCATGCGCCCAGGCATCCTCGTGGTCATGGCGCACCGCGGCGAGCGCGGCGGCCTCCGCGATCGGCACCGTCGTGGCAAGCTCCGCCCAGCCGAGATGGACGCCGAACATGTGGCTTGCCGCGAGCACCGACAGCGCCTGACCGTAGTTCGAGTCGATCGAAATGGCGCGTTCGAGCAACGCCTGCGCAGCCTTGTGGTCCTGCTGCGTCACCCGCCAGTAATGCGACAGCGCGCGCATCAACAGGTCCCAGGCATCGAGGCTCGCGGGCGGCTTGCGGTCGGCGCGAAAATTCTCTGCCGCATGGATCTGCGGCTCGATCGCCGCGACGATCGCGTTGGTGATGTCGTCCTGCACGGCGAAGACGTCGACAAGCTCGCGGTCGTAGCGCTCGGCCCAGAGATGGCTGCCGGTGGTGGCGTCGTTGAGCTGCGCGGTGATGCGCACACGGTTGTCGACCTTGCGCACGCTGCCTTCGACGATGTAGCGGACGCCGAGCTCTTCGGCGATCTGCCTGATATGAACCGAGCGCCCCTTGTAGGTGAAGGACGAATTGCGGGCGATCACCATGAACCAGCGCTGCTTCGACAGCGCGGTGAGAATGTCCTCGCTGATCCCGTCGCCGAAATATTCCTGCGCGGGATCGCCGCTCATGTTCTCGAAGGCGAGCACCGCGATCGCCGGGCGGTCCGTCACGGCGCGCACCGGGGCAGGGCCGGGTTCCACCGGCGCAAGCGTCGCTGCCACATCTTCCCGGACGTCGCCGACGAAGCGAAAGCCTTTGCGCGGGATCGTCTTGATCAGCCGCTGCGTCGCGCCGTCGTCGCCAAGCGCCTTGCGTGCGGCATTGATTCGGCTGTTCAGGGCGGAATCCGAGACGATGCGGTCGCTCCAGATCTGGCTGATCAGGTCATCCTTGCTGACCACACGGGCGCGTTGCGCGACCAGATAGAGCAGCAGATCGAACACCTGCGGCTGCAGCGGCACGGCCGCGCCGCTGCAGGTCAGTTCCCGCAGGTCGCCGTCGAGCACGTTGTTTTCAAAGAGAAATCGCACGTTTCTGTCGTCTCAAGCAAAAATCAAAGTGGTCTCAGGCGAAAATCAACCGTCCGCGAAAGTCAGGGGGTGTCCGATCCGGCATGGTGCGAACACTAAACAGTGCCGATGCCTCGGCACAACGGAGCGTTCTATGACCCAACTTGATCACCAGCTTCATTCCATCGGCCCGGAGGTTGCGGGCTCACGCATTTTCAAATTCATCGGCTTTCTGTACGGAATTGCGGCATATCTCGTGTTTTTCGTCACCATTCTCTATGCCATCGGCTTCGTCATGGGGCTGGTGGTGCCGAAGACCATCGACACCGGAACCGACACGCCGACGGCCGAAGCCGTCATCATCAATCTACTGCTGATGACGCTGTTCGCCCTTCAGCACAGCGTGATGGCGCGCAAGCAGTTCAAGGCGTGGTGGACGCAGTTCGTCCCCAAGCCGGTCGAGCGCTCGACCTACGTGCTGTTCGCGAGCCTGTCATTGCTGCTCCTGTTCTGGCAGTGGCGTCCGATGCCTACGGTCGTATGGGATGTCGGAAACCCGGATCTCGCCGTGACGCTGGTCACGCTGTCCCTCGCGGGCTGGGTGCTGGTGTTCGCCTCGACCTTCATCATCAATCACTTCGAATTGTTCGGGTTGCACCAGGTGACCAACCATCTCGTGGGCAATGAGGCGGCGCCGCCGCGCTTCAAGACGCCGTTGTTCTACAAGTTCGTTCGTCATCCGATCTATCTCGGCTTCATCATCGCGTTCTGGGCGGCGCCGGTCATGACGGCGGGCCATCTGCTGTTCGCGGCCGTGACCACGCTCTACATCTTCGTCGGCATCGCGCTGGAGGAGCACGACCTCGTCGATCTCTTCGGCGACGAATACCGGCAGTACAAACAACGGGTGTCGATGCTTATTCCCTGGCGCAGATCGGTATAGCCGTAGCATCTTTCCGCCGCGTCCACCGAAAGGAGGACGCGCGGCGGAACCGAAGCGCGTAACGGACGTTGCCGGCCTCCAGCCTTCAACGTCCCTCGGGGTGATTCCCTCCGCTCCGACGCCTCTCCCCGCATCCGCCTTTGCCGGTTTATCGGCGAGCCGGAGCGGGGAGAGGAATTTCAACCTTCATCCAACGGAGACGACCCAATGAAACATGTCGGAAACTGCTTCTGTGGCGCGGTCACAATCGAGGTCACAGGCGAGCCGGCGGCGATGGGCTATTGCCATTGCCGCTCCTGCCGCTCGTGGTCGGGCGGACCGGTGAATGCCTTCAGCCTGTGGAAGCCGGAAGCCGTGCGCATCACCGAAGGCGCCCAGAACGTCGAGACCTTTGCCAAGACGCCGCTCAGCCAGCGCAAATATTGCAAGAAGTGCGGCGGTCATCTCATGACCAACCACCCGCCGCTCGACTTGATCGACGTCTTCACCGCCACCATCCCCACGCTCGCCTTCACGCCCGGCGTCCACGTCAACTATTCGGAGACGGTGCTGCCGATGCGCGACGGCCTGCCGAAGCTGAAGGACTTTCCGGCCGAGTTCGGCGGCAGCGGCGAGATGATGCAGGAGTAGAGGTGCTCTTACCCTCCCTTGGAGGGGGAGGGTCGATCGCGCGAAGCGCGAGCGGGGTGGGGTGATCTCTCCACGCAGGCAGTGTTCGTTGTGGAGAGACCGTCACCCCACCCCGTCTCTCATCTTCGCTGCGCTCAGATGCGAGCCGACCCACGGGCGAGCTACGCTCGTCCCGGACCCCTCCAGGGGAGGGTAAACAGCATCACCTCATTCCCGCGCGCCGAAACCCCTGCAGATAGTGCTCGCGATCCTCTGCCCGCCGCATCGGAAGCTCGCGCGTGAGCCAGGCCAGCGAGATGCCGGGCTGGGTGCGTTGCAGGCCCCGCAACGCGTACGCCGCGAGCTGAGGATCGCCCAACATGCCGGCGGCTGCCGTCAGCACGCGATGGGCGCCGACGAAATCGGCGCGCTGTCGCATCGATTCCCGCGCCATCTGCACGGCTCCCTCATAGTTGCGGCCGATGAACTGGGCATAGGCGGCTACGCCGCAATAGATCGCCGCGAGCGGATCGCGCGGGCTCAGCCGCAGCGCGCGGCGTGCGGCGGCATCGCCGTCTCGCCATCTCCCGGCGTAGCACAGCGTCACGCCGTAGAAAGCGTGCGCCATCGCAAAATTCGGATTGAGTTGCAGCGTCAGCTCGAACTCAGCCAGCGCGTCGTCGAAGCGGCGGCGGAACAAATAAGTGTAAGCCAGACCGTGATGGGCCCAGGCGTCCTCGCGATCGGCTTCCACCGCCGCGAGCGCCGCGCGTTCGGCGACCGGCACGGTCATGGCCATGTCGGCCCAACCCATATGCGCGCCGAAGATATGGCTGGTCGCGAGCAGGCCCAGCGCCTTGCCATAGGCGGGATCGATCGCGGTCGCCTGTTCCAGCAGTCCTTGCGCGGCGGCGTTGTCCTCGCGCGTGATGCGCCAGTAATGCGACAGCGCACGCATCACGAGGTCCCAGGCGTCGAGGCTGCCCGGTGGCTTCTGCTGGGCACGAAAGCTTTCGGCGGTATAGAGCTGCGGCTCGATCGCGGCGACGATCGCCTCGGTGATCTCGTCCTGCACGGCGAAGATGTCGGCAAGCTCGCGGTCGTAACGCTCGGCCCAGAGATGGCTGCCGGTCGAGACGTCGTTGAGCTGCGCCGAGATGCGCAGGCGATCGCCGCTGCGCCGCACGCTGCCTTCGAGCACATAGCGTACGCCGAGCTCGCGCGCGACTTCGTGCATGTGCACGGCGCGGCCCTTGTAGACGAAGGAAGAGTTACGGGCGACGACGAAGAACCAGCGCAGCTTCGACAGCGCCGTGATGATGTCCTCGCTGATGCCGTCGGAGAAATAGTCCTGCTCGCGGTCGCCGCTCATATTGGTGAAGGGCAGAACGGCGATCGCGGGACGGTCGGGCAGCGCGAGCGCCGCCTGCGGCGCCTGGGCGACACGGCCCAGCTCCGGCAAGGCCGCGCCGCGCTGCGTCTGGACAGCGCCGACGAAACGAAAGCCCTTGCGCGCGATGGTGCGGATCAGCGCCTGGTTGGCTCCGCTGTCGCCGATCGCCTTGCGCGCCGCGTTGATCCGGCTGGTCAGGGTGGATTCGGAGACGCTGCGCCCGTGCCAGATCTTGTCGATCAGCTCATCCTTGCTGACCACCCGGTCGCGGTTCTCCATGAGGTGGACGACGAGGTCGAAGACCTGCGGCTCCACGGCCACGGGAACCTGCTCGCGGCTCAGCTCGCGCCGGTCGGTGTCGAGAAGGTGGTCCCGGAACATAAACTGCACGTCGAAAACTCAACCCTCGCAATGACATCAGGCAATGATGAAATCAGAATGGATTTCGACTCTAAGACTGTGAGTCCGCTGAGCGGCCTGCCGGGTTCACCACGATCGCGTGATGGCTGCTATGCCGTTTTCGGATAGGAATGCAACTTGAATGAGAATGTGGCGGGTCTGGTGGACTGTCGCGGGCTGCGCACATAGCCCGATCTTGCCGCGCGCACAATTTATCCCCGTTCCCCTGAAGTGGCCGCCTTGTCACGGCCGTCGAAGGGCGACGGCCCGGCTGCATCGCGGCCGCTCATCATTTCGAGGCGCTTCGTGCGCCGCCGCGCGTCGCACGCTTCGCATCTCAGGATGGCGGGGGTGATGGAGCGATGCGCCGTCGTAATGTCGTCGTACGGCATCGAATGGGTGGCGAGCCATGAATGTCCATTGCCGAACAGCGCGGCCCGCGTAAGCTGCTCTCACACAAACGCAAACCATAAAGAAACGCCCATGCCCGCTTTTCCCGCCTCGACGACCGTGCTCGATTCCATGCTGTTCCGCGACGCCTTCGGCACGCCCGAGATGCGCGAGGTGTTTTCCGATGTCGCGCTGGTGGCGCGCTATGCCGAGGTCGAGGTGGCGCTGGCGAAGGCGGAGGCGAAGTGCGGCGTGATCCCGCAGGAAGCCGCCGACCAGATCGCGGCGCTGACCGACGTCGCCGCATTCGATTTCGATCTGCTGCGACAGGAGACCGACATCGTCGGCTATCCGATCCTGCCGCTGGTTCATCAGATGGTGAAGCAGTGCGGCGAGGCCGGCCGCTATGTGCATTGGGGCGCGACCACGCAGGACATCATGGATACCGCGGTGGTGCTGCAATTGCGCGCCGCGCTCGGGATCGTCGAGCGCGACATCGCCGAGCTGCGAAACATCCTCGCGGACCTCTCGAAGCGCTACCGCGACACGCCGATGGCCGGGCGTACCCATCTCCAGCAGGCGCTGCCGGTGACGTTCGGCTACAAGACCGCGATCTGGCTCGCGATGTTCGACCGCCACGCCGAGCGGCTCGTGCAATTGAAGCCGCGCGTGCTGGTCGGACAGTTCGCCGGCGCCGCCGGAACGCTGGCCTCGCTCGGCGGCAAGGGGTTCGAGGTGCAGGAGGCGCTCTGCGCCGAGCTCGGGCTCGGCGTTCCCGCCTCGACCTGGCACGTCGCGCGCGACGGCTTTGCCGAGGCCGTGAATTTCCTCGCGCTGGTCACAGGCTCGCTCGGCAAGATCGCACTCGACATCATGATCATGGCCTCGACCGAGTTCGCCGAGGTCTACGAGCCCTTCGTCAAGGGCCGCGGCGCCTCCTCGACCATGCCGCAGAAGCGCAACCCGATCTCCTCGGAGCTGATGCTCGCGGCGTCCAAGGCGGTGCGCCAGCATGCCGGTCTGATGCTGGATGCGATGGTGCAGGATTTCGAGCGCGCCACCGGGCCCTGGCATGCCGAATGGATGGCGATCCCGGAAAGCTTCGTGCTGACCGCCGGCGCGCTGCACCAGGCGAAGTTTGCGCTAGCAGGCCTCATCGTCGATGAAAGGAAGATGAACGACAATCTCTCCATCAGCCGCGGCCTGATCGTGGCCGAAGCGGTCATGATGGGGCTGGCGCCGCAGATCGGGCGGCAGGAGGCGCATGACGTGGTCTATGATGCCTGCCGGCTCGCCAATGAGAAGGGTCTGACATTGGCGGACGCGCTCTCGTCCGACGCCCGCGTCTCCGTCAGGATCGACCGTGCCACGATCGAAGCGCTGACTTCACCGAAAAATTACCTCGGCCTTGCGCCTGCCATGGTCGACCGGGTGCTGAAATCGGCAACGCGTTGAAAACCAAAATGCGCGAAACTCCGTATCTCTCCGTGTCGCAAGGCGCTCGCGCACTTGCGCCTTGCGATGCTAGACTTAGATTGAACGAGAGAGCTTCGGCAGAGGACCCCGCATGATTGATCACCGCAATTCCGCCGTTCCCATCGATCCCGTGAAACTCGACCGGCTGGCCGAGGTGGCGGTGAAGGTGGGCCTGGGCTTGCGGCCGGGACAGGATCTGCTCTTGACGGCGCCCGCGATCGCGCTGCCGCTGGTGCGGCGGATCGCCGTGCACGCCTACAAGGCCGGCGCCGGTATCGTGACGCCGATCCTGTCGGATGAGGAGATGACGCTGGCGCGCTACCGCCACGGCCAGGACAACAGCTTCGATCGTGCCGCCAACTGGCTCTATGAGGGCATGGCCAAGGCGTTCTCCGACAACACCGCGCGGCTCGCCATCGTCGGCGACAATCCGATGCTGCTGTCCGGCGAAGATCCTTCCAAGGTGGCGCGCGCCAGCAAGGCCAATTCGATAGCCTATCAGCCGGCGCTGGAAAAAATCGTCAATTTCGACACCAACTGGAACATCATCGCCTATCCGAGCCCGTCATGGGCCAAACAGGTCTTCCCAGATGATCCCGAGGACGTTGCGATCGGCAAGCTGGCAGACGCGATCTTCGCGGCCTCCCGCGTCGACCGCGAGGATGCGATGGGCAATTGGGCGAGCCACAACGCGGTGTTGCGCGAGCGTACCAACTGGCTCAACGGCCAGCGTTTTCGCGCGCTGCAATATTCAGGTCCCGGCATCGACCTCTCCATCGGGCTTGCCGACGGACACGAGTGGGAGGGCGGCGCCTCGCTGTCCAAGAACGGCATCAGTTGCAACGCCAATATCCCGACCGAAGAGGTTTTCACCACGCCGCATTGCCGGCGCGTCTTTGGCCATGTCGTGAGCTCGAAGCCGCTGTCCTACCAGGGCACGCTGATCGACAACATCGCGGTGCGCTTCGAGGACGGCAAGATCGTCGACGCAAAGGCATCGCGCGGCGCGGAGGTGCTGAACAAGGTGCTCGACACCGACGAAGGCGCGCGGCGTCTCGGCGAGGTGGCGCTGGTGCCGCATTCCTCGCCGATCTCGCAGAGCGGGCTGTTGTTCTACAACACGCTGTTCGACGAGAACGCGGCCTCGCACATCGCGCTCGGCCAGTGCTATTCGAAATGCTTCGTCAACGGCGCGCAGCTGACGCCGCAGCAGATCGCCGCGCAAGGCGGCAACCAGAGCCTGATCCATATCGACTGGATGATCGGTTCTGCCGAGACCGACATCGACGGCATTCTCGCCGACGGAAGCAAGGTGCCGGTGTTCCGCAAGGGCGAGTGGGCGAAGTAGTCCGTTCGTTCTCTTACGCCGCCGCGTTGCGCAGCATCCGGTTGTTGTCGATGCTGAAGCGGTTGAACAGCGTCGTGAACGGGCTGCCGTCGGTGGCCCGCACGATGGCGTCGGACGTGGCGACCGCCTCGTAAAGCGCACCGATGGGATCGTCCGCCTCGGGCAGGTCGAGGCCGCCGCGAATTTCCTCGCGGGCCGCGTTGACGTCATCCTCCTCGTCCAGTGTCGCCTCCAGCGCATCCGCCGCGCGCCGCATCTCCGCGAGATCGCCGCCGGCGGAGAATTTGAGGATGTCCAGCCAGTAGGGGCGGGCGACAACGAGCTGGATGAAGGCCTCGAACGTGCCGGCGATAATTCCTGCGCGGCCCTCCGATGAGACGTAGAGCACATTCCGCGACGGCAGCAGCACGAAGGTGCCGCCGCAGCCGTCGCTGCCGATCTGCCGGGGGTTTTCGACGCCGTCGATGGTGAACCAGGGCTCATCTTCGGTTGCGAAGGAAACATCGAGGCTGCCGAGCCACGCGACGACCTCGCCTTGGGCTGTCAGAACCTCCGGGGTGAGGGGCATCGGTGTGGGCTCCTTCGCTGGTCACTTTCGCGCACTTTGTCGCACCCCGGAAAAAATGGGTTCATGTGCGCGAATTTGCAGGCAAATCCCGACGTTAACCTCTTCGCACTGCAACTTGCGGCTGATTGTCGGCGCCTGCGTAAGAAAGAATTAAAAACCGGCTACTAGCGTTCCAACATCTTTGGAAACAATCCGGGCCCAGACCCGGCCATACATATTTTATTCCCTGGGGAAGCAGATGTCGCCGTCATTGATTGAAATCAGCAGTTGCAACGTGGATCTCGAGCTGCGGCCGATCGAGCCGTCCTGGATTATCGAAGGCAATCCGGTGTCGCGCTCGCACATCCTGTCCACCAGCGCAGACGGCACCGCCTCGACCATCATCTGGCAGTGCACCGAAGGCCGCTTCAACTGGTACTACGACATCGACGAGACGATCATGATCATGGAAGGATCGATCGTGCTCGAAAGCGACGGCATGCCGCCGAAGCGCTATGGGCCCGGCGACGTCATCTTCTTCCGCGACGGCGCGCATGCCAAATGGCATGTCGAAGGCCACGTCAAGAAGATCGCCTTCTGCCGCAAGACCAATCCCGTGATGATCGGATTCCTGATCCGCGTCGTCAACAAGCTCAAGCGGATGTTCGTCTCCGCCGGCGAGCGCCGCCCCGCCTCGCTGTTGGGGGCTGGCTAGAGTTCAAGCATATCCAAGGACGCTTCCCAGCGGCCACGACGGAAGAGGGGCCGGGACCGACATCCCGGCCCCTCTTCTCGTCATGACGGCAGTTCGAGCCGGTAGACATCGGTCGCCGTCTGCGAGAACAGCGCCGTCTTCTCGGCCTCGCTCAAGGGCGCCGCGATACGCTTGAACGCGTTGAAGATCACCTGGTAGCTGCACTGGCCCTTGTCCGGCGGGAAATTGCTCTCGAACATCGCGCGCCTGGGGCCGAACGCCTCGATGCAGGTCTCGACATAGGGCCGCCAGGCCGCGGCAAGCTCCTCGGATGACGGCGGCTTCGCGCGCAGATGGAAGTCATAGCCGAGCAGGCACATCGCGAGCCCACCGAGTTTCACCGAGACGTTCCCGCACTTCGCGATCTCCTGGATCGAGGCGCGCCATTGCGGAAACACCTCTTCGCGCCGCCCGGCAAAGCGACCGACGCCGGCCGGGCCGCCGCAATGGTCGAGCACGATTTTGGTGTCGGGAAAGGCGCGCGCGAGCTCGGTCAGCTCGCCGATCTGCGGGTGAAACAGCCAGGCATCGAAGCTCAGGTTCAGCGGTGCGAGGCAGGCAAAGCCTTTGCGGAAAGTCGGATCCCGCAACAACCCCTTCGGCCGGTTGGCATACATGCCGGCGACGACAGGGTCTTCGTCCCAGGCCGAGGAATGCCTGATGCCGCGGAAGCGGCCGTTGCCCGCCGCGATCTCGGCTTCCAGCACCGGCTTGGCGGCATCGCCCAGCAGCAGGTTCACGTGGCTGACGATGCCGGCGCAGATCGCGGCCGTGCCGTAGCCGCCGCTTGCGCTCATGGCGGCGACGCCGTTGGCGAACTCGACTTCGCCGACCGGCCGGAATGCCTCGGGCCCGTGCGCGCGATACATCGAACGGCAGTCGACATAGACGGTGGCGATGATGTTGTGCCCGGAGGCGATATCGGCCGCCATCTCCTCGATCAGATAGCGATGCCCGCGATTCCAGAGATGGTGATGAGGATCGACGATCGGCCGCAAGGGATCGATGATCTCCTCCTGATATTGCGCGAGCCAGTCCTCGCGCGGCTCGACGAATAGCCCGCTCGTGTTGGCGGGCACACCGCTTGCAGCCATCGGCATTCGCTCCCTTATGTTTTTTGTGGGGGGAGCCTAGCACCTCGTCTCCGCATCCAGCTGCGCGTGCTGCGCAACCGCACCCGTCATCGCGAGCACAGCGACGCCGTCGTTAGCCCTTGCGCCGCTTCGCCCTCACATCGACCACAAGCCGCCAATCGACGGCGGCTGCCGGCTTCACTTCGCCGAGCCAATGGAAGGAATCATCGGTAATCTCCGTGAAACTCCAGCGTGTCAGGTCGCCCGCATCGGTCGTGCCTTCCTGCACGATGTCCGCGCCGCGCGGGTGGCCGACCTGCTGGCGGAACACGCTACGACCGGGATCGAACCAGGAAATCCGCCACGCGGAAATGGAGGGGTCGTAGACCCGCAGCGTCGTGCCGTACCAATTGCCGGCGATCGCAAACGCCGGCGCAGCCGCTGGGCGAGGGATGATCCAGACATCCTGAACGGCGCGGCCTTCCAGCACCCAGCCGAAATGGATTTCGCCGGGCGCGGTGTGCTTGGTTCCGTCGGGGCCATGAGCGGTGATCCCGGCATCCCAGTCGCCGACGAAGCGGCCGTAAAGCTGGAGCGCTGCCGCGTGCTCGGGGTTCGGTCCGTCCGCGTGCAAAAGTCTGGCAAAGTCGGTCATGTCGATCTCCTGTCGTGAGGAGATCAGCACGAACGAACGCCAATCGACTTGGAGAAAATTGCGCGTCAGACGCCGTCGAGGATGATCACTGTCGGCGTCGTCGGCAGCGCGTCCCGCGACATCCGGAAGGAGCGCTCGCTGCGCCGGTCGATCTCGAACTGGCGGCCGATGAGGTGCATGAACTCGTCGAGCGGGGTGGCGAAGCGGTGCATCGGCAGCACCACAGAGGCGCGCAGCCGCTTGGTGATCTCGGAGACGCCGTCGAGCGACATGGTGTAGGTGCCGTCGATCGGCACCATCACGATGTCGAGCCGCCCGATCTGGGCGAAATGGGTTTCGTCGAGCTTGTGGTGGAGATGGCCGAGATGGCCGATGCAGAGGCCGGCGACCTCGAAGATGAAGATCGAATTGCCGTCGCGGATCATATCGGTGCCGGAATCGTCACCGAAATAGCGGCGGATGTCGGTCGTGACGTTGCGGATGAAGGTGTCGCCGATGCGCTCCGACACGACGGCCGGCTTGCCGTCCTCGCCCCAGCCATGCAGCACATGGGGAATGCGCTTGTCGGGAAATAAAGAGTAGTGGGTGCTGTGCGCCCGGTTCATGGTGACGACATCGGGCAGACGTCCGACCTGGTAGGCGCCGCTGTAGTCGGTCGCGATGCGCAAGCCGCCGGGCGTGTCGATGAAATAGGTGGAATGGCCGGCATAGGTGATCTGGACTTCAGCCGAGCCTGCGGCCTGCCGGAAGGCGGCCGGCATTGCGCGGGGCATGGCGTTTGCCATCGCCAGGCATTCGCTCCGCTGAGGTGGCTGCTGGGCGAGAGCAGGAGAGAGGAATGCGCCGAACAGCGCCAGAGCCGCTGAAACCAGTCGCCGCATGAATCCGTCCCCGATGACTTCGGAAGAAGTCTAGCGTGCAATGCAGCGCGTGGCCAATAGGCAGCGATCAACAGCGCGTCAGTGTCGCAGCCTTACTCCCGGCTTTTAGTTGCGCCTTGGGCTGAACTTCCAGGTGATGGCGATGAGGCCCGCGGTGATCAGGCCGCTGATGAGGCCGGCGATGGGGAGGGCGAGCAGCAGCGCTGCGCTGGCGGCCCAGCCGATCGAGGAGAAGGCTTCGGCGAAGGTCGCGAGCCGCGACGAGGTCTGGCGGCGGCGGAATTGGCTGCGCCGGGCCTGCACGCGGAACCAGAGCTGGATTGCGGTGGCGGAGGCCGCGCTGATGATGACAGCACCGGCACTGACCGCGGCCTGGAACGGCGAGGCGAAAGCGAGTGCCGCGATCAGCGGGCAGAAGATGGCGGCGATGGCGATCAGCACCACCTCGATCTTGGCGCGGATGACGCTGGACGGCGTCAGCGGCGCGGTCGCGACCAGGTCGGGCGCGTCCTCGCCCGAGATCGTCAGCCAGGCGAGCCCGCCCGCGAGCTGTCCCGCCGCCATCACGATGACAGGTGTGATCAGCGTCAGCGCCGCGGAGCTGTCGGCAAAATTGCGCCAGAGCAGCAGCGCCGGCGGCACCAAATAGAGCAGCTGCATCAGCGTCTGCGAGATCAGCCAGGGATCGCGCCAGAGCAGCGAAAATTCCCTGCGCCGCAGCGCCTGTTGCCGCGATCCGCCGCGGAACGGGCGCTGTTTCGCGGCCTTGCTGCCGGAGGCGCCGTAAGCGGCGGCATCGATTGCGGTATCGGCAAAGCGGTGCGAGAAGACCGCCATCACGCTGCCGAGCAGCACGAGCCCGAGCGCCAGGAGCAGCAGCAGCGCCTCGCTGTCGCCCATGGCCGCCCGCGCCGGCCACCACCAGATGCTGTCGACGTCGGGCGCGTAGGCGGCGAAGCTGCCCGAGGTCAGGATGGTGAAGCGCGACAGCGTGCCATAGGACATGATCGCGGCGACCTGGAGCGCGATCACGAAACCGGCGCCGATCATCGCGGCGAGGACCTGGGCGACGAAGCGCGTGCGCGCCGGGCCGATCAGGCGGAACAGCAGGATGGTGATGGCGATCGCGATCGCCGCGGCCGAGAGGCCCATGGCGACGACGACGCCGAACGCCGCGAGCCAGCGCGCGCCGCCGCCGATCACCAGCACGTCGATGAACGGCGTCGAGAACAGCAGCGCCATCACGGTGACGGCCAGTGCGATCGCGGCGATGCGCACCGAGAACAGATTGGCCAGCATCGCGGGCGAGGACATGATCAGGTCGAGATCGGCGCGGGCGTAAAACACCCGCGTCACCGATTCGATCGCCTGCGACAGCATCAGCGTCCAGGCGAGAAAGATCGTCGCCGAGATCACGATCAGCGAGGATTTGTCGAGCGGCAGCTGCAGGTCGGCGAAGCGGCCGATCACAGCCCAGGCCGGTACGTGTAGGAGGGCCGCGAAGAACAGCAGGCCGATCATTGCGGCGCGCGCCCGCTTGCGCCGCCCGCCGGTCATCATGGCGAACCATTCGCGCCAGGCGAGCCGGAGCTCGTGGCGGGCAAACCAGGACAGTGCGGTTGCCGAGCTCATGCGGCTTCCGGAAGCGTGACCAGCGCGATGAAGAGATCTTCCAGGCTGGTGTCGGCATGGCCGTTCTGCTGGCGCAGCTCGGTCAGCGTGCCCTCGGCGACCAGACGGCCCGAGGCGATCACGCCGATGCGGTCGGCCATGCGTTCGGCCACCTCGAGAATATGCGTGGTCATGATGACCGTGCAGCCGGCGCGGACGCGCTCGCTCAGCAGCCCCTTCACGTGGCGGGCGGAAACGGCATCGAGGCCGGTCAGCGGTTCGTCGAGGATGATGAGGCGGGGATCGTGCACCAGCGCGCCGGCGAGAGCGACCTTCTGGCGCATGCCCTTGGAAAAGCCTTCGCAGCGTTCGTGCCGGTGCGGCTCGAGCCCGAGCGAGGTCAGGAGGTCCTGCGCGACCGGTTCCGAGACCGACGGCGCGATGCCCCAGAGCCCGGCGACGAATTCGAGGTACTCAAGCGGCGTCAGCTTGTCGTAGATCATGGGCTCATCGGACACCCACGCCATCACCTGCTTGGCGGCGACGGGATTTGCGAGCGCATCGATGCCGAAGATCGTGACCGCGCCGGCATCGGGCCGCAACAGGCCCGCAACCATGCGCAAAGTGGTGGTCTTGCCGGCGCCGTTGGGGCCGACCAGCGCATAGAATTCGCCGGCGTGAATAGTGAGATCGAGGCTGTCGACCGCCAGACGGTCAAAACGCTTCGTTAACCCCAGGACTTCCAGCGCCGATCTGTCCGGCTTCATGACGGCCATACCATCCGGTTTTGCATCGCTCGCGACCATGATCCCAAGATGTTTCGGCACCGTGAATCTACGGCCCACAAATTCCGCCATCCGGTTGCTACTAATGGCAAGTCACCGTTTGTTGACAGCGCTGGACGGTTCAGGCTGAATTGGCGTCGGGACAAATGGCGCTAACGCGGCGAAACGACCGCGTAGCGACTGGACACAAGATGCAGCAAGGCGGTCGCGAAGAGCCGCCGGTTGTATCGGGAGGAAGCGCGGCGATGCTGGATTTCGTTCAGCAGCTGGTCAGCGGTGTTGCGCTCGGCTGCGTCTACGGCCTGATCGCGCTCGGCTTCGTGCTCGTCTACAAGGCCACCGAGGTCGTCAATTTCGCCCAGGGCGATTTGATGATGCTGGGCGGCTTCTTCGCCTTCACCTTCATCGGCATGATGGGACTGAACTACTGGATCGGCTTTGCCGGTGCGGTGGCTGCCATGGCGTTGTTCGGCATGCTGGCAGAGCGCGTGGTGGTGCGGCCGATCCTCGGCTATCCGCAATTCTCCATCATCATGGCCACCATCGGCCTCGGCTATTTCTTGCGCTCGGTCGCCGGGATGATCTGGGGCACCGACGATCTGAAGATCGAGACGCCGTTCAGCCATGGCGTGCTGCGCGTCGGCTCGCTGGTGCTGGCCTATGACAAGCTCTCGGTGATCGCCGCGACGATGATCCTGTGCGCGCTGCTCTGGCTGTTCTTCAACAGGACCACGCTCGGCACCGCGATGCGCGCCAGTTCCGAGAATATGCTGGCGGCCTATTACATGGGCATCCCGGTCAAGCGCGTAGTGTCGGTGGTCTGGGCGATCAGCGCGGCGGTCGCGACCTGCGCCGGCGTGCTGCTGGCGCCGATCACGTTCATCCATTCCAATGTCGGCCTCGTGCTCGGCCTCAAGGCGTTTCCCGCCGCAGTCCTCGGCGGCTTCGGCTCGATCCCCGGCGCGGTCGTCGGCGGCGTGCTGATCGGCGTGATCGAGAGCATGGCCGGCTTCTATCTGGCGGAGGGCTGGAAGGACGTCGCGCCCTATCTCGTGCTGCTCGCCGTGCTCTTGCTCAAGCCTGAAGGCCTGTTCGGCCTTCACGTCCGCAAGAAGGTCTGAACGCCATGCGCTTCCTGTTCAAGACCGACTATGAGGACGACATCAAGCTGTTCCCGCATTCGGGCTACGTCGTCTCCTACGGCATCCTGCTCGCGCTGCTGCTGATCGCGCCCTATGTGCTCTCCAGCTATCTGATGAGCCAGCTCGTCTTCGTCTGCATCTACGCGACGGTCGGTGTCGGCCTTCTGATCCTGACCGGTTTTACCGGGCAAGCCTCGCTGGGCCACGCCGCGTTCCTCGCGATCGGCGCTTACACGGCGGCATACTTGCAGAAATACAACGTGCCGTTCCCGGTCTATTTCCTCGCCGCCGGTGCCCTGACCGGGTTGATCGGCGCGATGGTCGGCTTTCCCGCCCTGCGCCTGACCGGCATCTACCTCGTCATCGCCACCATCTCCTTTGCCCTGATCGTCGAGGAGATCCTGGCGCGCTGGGAGAGCGTCACCAACGGCAACGAGGGCATGCGGGTCAAGACATTGTCGCTGCTCGGCGTCACCGTCCCGCGCGACAGCCCGACCTTCTATTTCCTCTGCCTGGCCGTGCTGGTGTTGACCATCGTCGGCACGCTCAATCTGCTGCGCTCGCCGACAGGGCGCGCGTTCGTCGCGATCCGCGACAGCGAGACCGCGGCGCGCAGCATGGGCGTCAACGTCGCGCTGTACAAGGTGAAGTCCTTTGCGATCTCGGCGGCGATCACCGGCTTTGCCGGCGTGCTGTTCGCGCACAAGCTCTCCTTCATCTCGCCGGAGATGTTCACGCTCCAGCTCTCGATCGAGTTCATCATCGTGATCCTGATCGGCGGCACCTTCAGCCTGCACGGCGCGGTGCTGGGCGCGATCTTCATCGTGATGATCGACCCGTTCCTGACCTATCTGAAGGACGACTTGCCCGGCATCATCGCCGGCATTGCCGCGACGTTCGGGGCGGGCGCGGCGACTGCGGGCAATATCCAGTCGAAAGTCGCGGCCTTCGCCTCGCTCAACGGGCTGAAGGGCGCGATCTACGGCATCATCATCGTGCTGTTCGTGCTGTTCGAGCCGCTCGGGCTCTACGGCCGCTGGCTCAAGATCAAGCTCTTCTTCCAGCTGTTCCCGCTCTACAAGCGCGCGACCTTCAAGCGGCAGAAGATCTACGTGAAGTCGGAGCGCAACCGATGAGCTATTTTCGCGCGGAGAACCTGTCGCTGCATTTCGGAGGGCTGAAGGCGGTCGATGCGGTATCCTTCGCGGTCGAGAAGGGCGAGATCCTCTCGATCATCGGGCCGAACGGTGCCGGCAAGAGCTCGATCTTCAACCTGATCTCGCGGATCTACCGGCCGACCACGGGCCGCATCTTCTTCGAAGACCAGGACATCACGGAGCAGCCGCCCTACGACATCGCCAGGCTCGGCATCGCGCGAACCTTCCAGAACATCGAGCTGTTCGAGAACGCGACCGTGCTCGCCAACCTCCTGGTCGGCCGCCACCGTCACTCGACCACCCAGCTCTGGCAGGAGCTGCTGTTCCTGCCGAGCGTGCGGGCGAACGAGAAGGTGCATCGCCGCAGGGTCGAGCAGGTGATCGAGTTCCTCGATCTCGAACCCTATCGCGACAAGCTGATCTCCGGCCTGCCCTACGGCGTGCGCAAGGTGATCGAGCTGGCGCGCGCACTTTGCTCGGAGCCGAAACTGATCCTGCTCGACGAGCCGTCCTCCGGACTGAATGTCGAGGAGACCGGCGACATGTCTTTCTGGATCCGCGACATGAAGAACGAGCTCGGCGTCACCGTGCTGATGGTCGAACACGACATGTCGCTGGTCAACCGCGTCTCCGATCGCGTCATCGCGCTGAACTATGGCCGCGTGCTGGCGATGGGCTCGCCTGCCGAGGTGCAGCAGCATCCCGATGTCGTCGCCGCGTATCTGGGAGCCTGACGCATGGATGCCGCCGTCACGCCCGACATCATCCTGAAGCTCTCCAACATCGAGAGCTATTACGGGCCGATCATGGCGATCCGCGGCATCTCGCTGGAGGTGCCGCGCGGCCGCATCGTCACCCTGCTCGGCGCCAACGGCGCCGGCAAGACGACGGTGCTGAAGACGATCTCGGGCATTCTGGATCCGCAGAAGGGCACGATCGAATTCATGGGCAAGTCGATCCAGCGTATGGAGGCGGACCGGATCGTGCGGCTGGGTCTCAGCCATGTGCCGGAGGGGCGCGAGGTGTTCCCGTTCCTCTCGGTGCGTGAGAACCTGATGATGGGGGCGTATCCGCGCCGGGATCGTGATGGCGTCGCGGAGGATCTGGAGCGCGTCTACGGCTATTTCCCGCGTCTGAAGGAGCGCATCAACCAGCCGGCCGGCCAGCTTTCCGGCGGCGAGCAGCAGATGCTCGCGATCGGGCGTGCGCTGATGAACCGGCCGACCTTGCTGCTGCTCGACGAGCCCTCGCTCGGCCTGTCGCCGCTGCTGATGAAGGAGATTTTCACCATCATCCGCCGCGTCAACGAGGAGCAGGGCATGTCGATCCTGCTGGTCGAGCAGAACGCCAAGGTGGCGCTGGAGACGGCGCATTACGGCTACGTGCTCGAGATCGGCCGCGTCGTGATGAATGACACCTGCGACCGCTTGATGCATTCCCAGGACATCCAGGAATTCTACCTCGGCGCCAAGGAGGCGGGCGCGCGAGGCGAGCGCCGCTGGAAAAAGAAGAAGACCTGGCGCTGAAGATTTGGCGCCGAAGACTTGGCGCTAGGGGAAGGCGTTAAATGGATTGGCCCATCCGCAACGACAGACCGCCGGCAAGGCAGGCAGCGGAGGGGAGAGCGACAAGGAGGAGACGCGCATGGCCCGACCGGCGGTGCTGACGGTCGCTGATACGATCGCGAAGAGCTTCTTGCGCGCCGCCGAGACGCGGGGCGACAGGCCGGCTATTCGCGAGAAGAAATTCGGCATCTGGCAGCCGACCAGCTGGCGCGAGTGGCTGGAGATCTCGAAGGAGATCGCCTACGCGCTTCGCGCCTCCGGCTTTCTGCCCGGCGACGTCGCCTCCGTCATCGCCAATGCCGTGCCGGAATGGGTTCATGCCGACATGGGGATTTTGTGCGCCGGCGGTGTTTCCTCTGGAATCTATCCGACCGATGCATCCTCCCAGGTCGAATACCTGGTCAACGATTCCCGGACCAAGGTGATCTTCGCCGAGGACGAGGAGCAACTCGACAAGGTGCTCGCCTGCCGCGCGCGCTGTCCGTCCCTGCAAAAGGTCATCGTGTTCGACATGGAGGGCCTCAGCGGCTTCTTCGACGACATGGTGATGTCGCTCGACGAGTTCCGTGCGCTCGGCCGCAACCACATGGTCGGCCGCGAGGCGCTGTGGCAGGAGATGATCGACAGCCGCAGCGCGGACGACCTTGTCATCCTCGTCTACACCTCGGGCACCACCGGTCCGCCCAAGGGCGCGATGCACGCGAACCGCAGCGTGACGCACCAGATGCGGCATGCCAACGATTTCATCTCGGCGCGGGAGGACGAAGACCGGCTGATCTTCCTTCCGCTCTGCCACGTCGCCGAGCGGGTCGCCGGCTACTACATCTCGGTCGCACTCGGCTCGGTGATGAATTTCGCCGAGAGCCCGGAGACGGTGCCGGACAATCTGCGCGAGGTGCAGCCGACCGTCTTCTTTGCGGTGCCTCGCATCTGGGAGAAGTTCTATTCCTCCGTCACGATCGCGCTGAAGGACGCGACGCCGCTCCAGCAATGGGTCTATCGCCGCGCCATCAAGGTCGGCTATCGCATGGTCGATTGCCGGATCGAGGGCAGGGCGCCCCCGCTCTCGCTGCGCATCGCCAACGGCATCGCCTACCGGCTCGCGTTCCGCAACATCCGCCGCATGATGGGGCTCGACCGCTGCCGCATCGCGTTCACCGGCGCTGCGCCGATCGCACCAGAGCTGATCCGCTGGTATCTCGCGCTCGGCATCGACATGCACGAGGTCTATGGCCAGACCGAGAACTGCGGCGTCGCGACTATGATGCCGGCGGAACGCATCAAGTTCGGCTCGGTCGGCACTGCCGTGTCCTGGGGCGAGGTCGCGCTGTCGCCCGATGGCGAGATCCTGATCAAGGGCGACTTCCTGTTCATGGGCTATCTGAATCAGCCCGAGAAGACCGCCGAGACCATCGACCATCGCGGCTGGCTGCACACCGGCGACGTCGGCACCATCGATAACGAAGGCTTTGTCCGCGTCACCGACCGGATGAAGGACATCATCATCACCTCCGGCGGAAAGAACGTCACGCCGTCCGAGATCGAGAACCAGCTCAAATTCTCGCCCTACATCTCGGATGCCGTGGTGATCGGCGACAAGCGGCCTTATCTCACCTGCCTCGTGATGATCGACCAGGAGAATGTCGAGAAATTCGCCCAGGACCACGACATCCCCTTCACCAATTATGCGAGCCTGTGCCGCGCGGCGGAGATCCAGGACCTGATCTGGCGCGAGATCGAAGGCGTCAACGGCAATTTCGCCCGCGTCGAGACCATCAAGAGATTTTACCTGATCGAGCGCCAGCTGACCCCGGAGGACGAGGAGCTGACGCCGACCATGAAGCTGAAGCGCGGCTTCGTGAACAAGCGTTACGCTGCCGAGATCGAGGCGATGTATCGCCAGCGCGCGGTGGCGTGACGAGCCTGCCAGTTCGAGAAAGCGAAGGAGCTGTGGCCCCCGCCCTTCGCACCATACGGGCCCAAAGGAGAGGAGACGTCAATGTCGAAATCGTTCAGCACGCTCGGCCTTGCTGTGAGCGCCGTGGTGCTCACCTGTCTGCCGGCCGCGGCGCAAACCAAGGTCACCAACGATGGCATCTCGGCATCCGAGATCGTCATCGGCACCCATCAGGACCTGTCGGGGCCGATCAAGGGCTGGGGCGTCCCGGTCTCCAACGGCATGAAGATGGCGGTCGAGGAGATCAACGCGGCCGGCGGTGTCCAGGGCCGCAAGATCAAGCTGGTTGTCGAGGACTCGGGCTACGATCCGAAGAAAGCGGTGCTGGCTTCGCAAAAGCTGATCGAGCGCGACAAGATTTTCGCGATGGTGGGACCAATGGGATCGCCGACCGTGCTCGCTGCGCAGGATATCCTGCTCGACGCCGGCGTGCTTCAGCTCTTCCCGCTGACGGCGGCCGAGTTCACCTTCAAGTTCGATCCGGCCAAGCCGCAGGAGCGGCTGAAGTTCAACAACCTCCTGCCCTATGTCGAGAGCACACGCGCAGCGCTCAAATACATGATAGAGGCAAAGAATTTCAAGAAGCCGTGCATCCTGCATCAGGACGACGAGTACGGCAAAAACGTGCTCGACGGCTTCAACCAGCAGCTCACCGCCATGAAGCTGCAGCCGGCCTCGATCACGAGCTACAAGCGCGGCGCCTCCGATTTCAGCGCGCAGGTCGCCAAGATGAAGTCCGACGGTTGCGACCTCGTCGTGCTCGGCGCGGTCCTCCGTGAGCCGATCGGCACGATGGGTGAAGCGAAGAAGCTCGGATGGGACGTCACCTTCCTCGGCGCCACGCCCGTTAACGTGCTCGAAGTGCCGGCGCTCGGCAAGGAAGTGGTGGAAGGCTTGTATTCCGCCTCGAACTTCGAAATTCCCTACGAAGACACCGCGAAGGGAAAGGTGAAGGACTGGCTCGTCAATTACAAGAAGATGTTCAACGCCGACGCCAACACCCAGGCGATCATCGGCTACAATGCGGTGATGACGTTCGCGCATTATGCCAACAAGGCCGGCAAGGATCTCACTGGCCAGAAGATGCTCGACGCGCTGGAGTCCGGCGACAAGTTCCAGGATATCTTTAATTCGCCGCCGACGGTGTTCTCGAAGACCAACCATCTCGCCACCACCGTCACCCAGGTGCAGCAGGTGAAGAACGGCCGCTGGGTGCTGGTGAAGGACAATCTGATGTTTTGATGGCTTCGCTCTTGCGGCGCTGACGGTGCACCCTCTCCCCTTGCGGGAGAGGGTGGCTTCGCGTGAGCGAAGCCGGGTGAGGGGTCTCTATCCTCATGAATGGTCGTGCGAGTGGAGAGAACCCCTCATCCGGCGCGCACGATGTGCGCGCCACCTTCTCCCACAAGGGGAGAAGGAAGAAAGCACGCCACGGGGAGAACCTACGATCCCCCACCCGCCGTGCCCGAATTCACCGGCGCGAGCTCGTCTTCCCGGCAGCGCCAGCCGTCGGCGGCTTTGACGAAGGCGAAGGTCCGCTGGATTCTCAGGCGGCGCGTGACGTTGAAGGCTTCGCCGGATCGCTCCTTGCTGCCGAGGCCGGGCTGCGGACGGCCCGTCCTGGGGTCCCAGCAGGTGCCGGTGCAGGTGGAAGCGACCTTGCTGCACATGGTGAAGGGCGCCAGCACGACCATCTCGATCTCGCCCGTGACCTGCGCCTCCTGGTCGGTCACCTGGCTGTCGAGCGCGTAGACGCGGTTGATGCGGAGGAAATTGCCGCACGAATTGGCGGCGTGAATCCGTGCGGCGCAGAAATCGACGGCGTCGGTGTCGGGCGAGCGCGCCGCGACCTGCCGGCCGAACACTTTCTTCGGATCGCCCTTGGCGGCGGCGATCTCCTCGGTCTTGCGCTTCAGATGCTCGGCGAGACAATCTTCCGCGGACGAAAGCTCGGCAAGCGGCACGTTCTCCTTGCCGACGAGATTGCACTTGCGATCGCGCTCTCTCGTCCATCGGCCGTATTCGGCGAAGGCAAAGCGGGCCGCGGTCGGGTCCAGCCTGCCGATCAGGCCCAGTACCTGGCTGTTGAGCTCGGTTTCGGCGAGCGCCAGCGACGGGTCCGCGCAGATCAGCGCGCCCGCGGCCGTGTTGGCCGCGAGACAATCGAAATCCGGATCACGCACTATTGCGGCGCGCTCTTCGGTGACCTTGAGAAGGCACGCCTTCACGCGGTCGAAATCGTCGGCGCGGATCGCGGTCTGGCCAACGATGCCGCAGCCGAGGTTGCGCTGTCGGATCCAGATCGCATTCTCCTCGATCGCGGGGAGGCGATCGGGCAGGCGGGCGAGCCGCGCCTCGATCGCCGTGCCGAGCTTCTCGGCGGCGGCGGCCAGCTCGGCGTCACCGCAGAACAATTGATTGCCGGGATCGCGGATCTGCTGGCAGTTGTTTCGGGCAAATAGCGGCAGCCTGTCGGCGATGGAGCGGTCAGACGGGCCCGATTGCGCGGAGCCTGGTGCCGCCGGCAATACCAGCAGCGCAAGCACAGACAGCAAGATGAACCGCATTCCAGACGCCCCCGCAAAGGCGCCATGCTAGCGCCCCGGATCGCGCGGCGAAACGGCTTTGTGGCGTGACGGTTTACGCGAGACCCGTAGCCCGGATGGAGCCAACGGGTCGGCGCAAAGCGCCGCCCGATGACAGGCTCCGCGTAATCCGGGGCCGGTGCTAGTGGTTAGCACTACTTTGGCAGAATGTGTTTGCGCCCCTGTTTTTCAAGGATTTGCTTTCGGCAATATGGGCACTGCTGAGACGGCGGCCGAAGGATGAGATCG
>NZ_SPVJ01000023.1:0-115973 GCF_004634465.1 Bradyrhizobium sp. MOS001 | reverse complement strand
ACAGGCCGGCAAACCAGCCAAACTCGCCCTCATTGCCGTCGCCAGGAAGCTGCTGACGGTCCTCAACGCCATGATGCGCGACAGGAAGCCCTACCTGAAGGCCAAGCCGACATAACAGTTGCCGGATCTGCGCTTCGCTTGTCCGGGGCGACAACCGAGATTGCCGCGCGCCCTTGCATTCCCCGATCAGACGCGCTTCCTACCGGCCATGATCTCCGACGCGCCAGTCCTGCAACAGACCTCGGAACCGGCCGAAAGCGCCGCCGCGCCCTCGCGGCTGTCGCGTTATGCGCGGCCGTTGCTTGGAATATTGCTGCCGCTCATCCTCGCGCTCGGCTGGGAGCTGGTGGTGTGGTCCGGCTGGTCCAACGGCCGTCTGGTGCCGCCCCCCTCGCGCGTCTTTGCGACCATCACCGAGCTCGCCCGCTCCGGAGAGCTGGTCCGCCACATCGCCGCGACGCTATGGCGGGTCGGCCTCGGCTTCGCTTTCGGCGTGATCGCGGGCACCGTGCTCGGCGCCATCTCCGGCTACTGGTCGCTGGCGCGGCGGCTGCTCGATCCGACCGTGCAGGCGCTGCGTGCGATCCCTTCACTCGCCTGGGTGCCGTTGTTCATTCTCTGGCTCGGCATCTTCGAGACCTCCAAGATCGCGCTGATCGCGGTCGGCGTGTTCTTCCCGGTCTATCTCGGCGTGATGGGCGCGATCCTTTCCGTCGATCGCAAGATCGTCGAGGTCGGTCGCACCTTCCGCCTCTCCGGGTTCGCCATGATCCGCCGCATCCTGCTGCCCGCGGTGCTGCCGGCCTATGTGGTGTCCTTGCGTGTCGGCCTTGGTCTGGGCTGGATGTTCGTGGTGGCGGCCGAGCTGATCGGCGCTTCCGAAGGCCTTGGCTATCTCCTGCTCGACGGCCAGCAGCTCGGCAAGCCCGCGCAGATTTTGGCCGCGATCGTCATCTTCGCCATTCTCGGCAAGCTCACCGACTGGCTGATCGAGGTCGGGGCCGCGCCGTTCCTGCGCTGGCAGGACGCCTTCGGGCGCGCGAAGGGAGCGTAACGCGATGCTGGCGCTCGACCGGGTCAGCAAGACCTATCCCAACGGCGTGCAGGCGCTGGCGCGATTCTCCGCTGAGATCAAACAGGGCGAGATCGTCGCCATCATCGGCGGCTCCGGCTGCGGCAAGTCCACGCTGCTGCGTGCCATCGCCGGCCTCGATCGCGCGAGCGCAGGCATGGTGACGCTCGACAGCGAGGCGATCAGTTCGCCGCACGCAAAAATCGGCATCATCTTCCAAGAGCCGCGGCTTCTGCCCTGGCTCAGCGTCGCGGACAATATCGGCTTCGGCCTTGCCGACCTGCCCGCGGCCGAGCGGCGCGAGAAGGTGGCGCGCGCGCTCGCCCGCGTCGGGCTCACTGATAAGGCGCAGGCCTGGCCGCGCGAGCTCTCGGGCGGGCAGGCGCAGCGCGTCGCGATCGCGCGTGCGCTGGTGCCGCAGCCGGAAGTGCTGCTGCTCGACGAGCCGTTCTCGGCGCTCGACGCCTTCACCCGCAGGGATCTCCAGGATCATCTGCTCGACCTCTGGGCCGACACCCGGCCGACACTCATCCTCGTCACACATGACGTCGACGAGGCCGTGGTGCTGGCTGATCGCGTTTTGGTGATGCGGCCGCGGCCGGGCCGGCTGTTCGACCAGATCGAGATCAATCTGGGCCGGCCGCGCGACCGCAATTCGCCGCTGTTCGAGAATTTCAAGCGAAGTGTGCTGACGTCACTCGACCGTTCGCTCGACCGCAACGTGCCCGACCGTGACGCAACCCAGGGTCCCGGTCAGGCCATGTGGTGGTGACATTTTCTCTCTGAGCCGGTACATCGAGGGACGATTTTTCCGGGAGAGAACAAGATGGACGCCGCAGCACTGCGCCAGATGCAGGCCCCGATCAAGGAACGCTACAAGACCGATCCCAAGACCGCGATGATCACGCTGAAGGCCAAGGGCTCGACCGACAGCGAAGGCATCGCCTGCAAGGTCGAGACCGGCCGCGCCATCGCGATGGCGGGCCTGCATCCGGCCACCGGCGGCTCCGGCCTCGAGCTCTGCTCCGGCGACATGCTGCTGGAAGCGCTGGTTGCCTGTGCCGGCGTCACGCTGAAATCGGTCGCGACCGCCATCGAGATCCCGCTCAAGACCGGCAATGTCTATGCCGAGGGCGATCTCGATTTCCGCGGCACGCTCGGCGTCGACAAGGAGACTCCGGTCGGCTTCGCCGAGATCCGCCTGCGCTTCGAGGTCGACACCGACGCGCCGCAGGACAAGCTTGATCTGCTCCTGAAACTCACCGAGCGCTATTGCGTGGTCTACCAGACCATCAAGAACGGCCCGAAGGTTTCGGTGTCGATGCAGCGGATGTGACTTCCTGACCCTCCCCTTGAGGGGGAGGGTCGATCGCGCGCAGCGCGAGCGGGGTGGGGTGATCTCTCCACTCGGGCGCCGTATCCGTCGAGAGACTGTCACCCGACCCCGTCTCATATTTCGCTACGCTCCATATGAGCCGACCCTCCCCCTCAAGGGCAGGGTAAGAAGCAAAAAAATGCCCCCCGAGCTCCACTTCATCATCCTCCTCGTCCTGCGCATGGCGATCGCCGCGGCGTTCGTCGTGTCCGCGTCGTTCATTGCCGAGCGCACCGGTCCGGTGATCGGCGGACTGGTGGCGACCTTGCCGATCTCGGCCGGTCCTTCCTACGTCTTCCTCGCGCTCGACCATGATGCCGCCTTCATCGCGCAAGGCGCGCTGTCGAGCCTTCCGGTCAACGCGGCGACGATCGTCCTTGGGCTCACCTATGTCGTGCTGGCGCAGCGGAACAATCTGCTGGTGAGCGCGGGCAGCGCGGTCGCGGTGTGGATCGTGCTGGCCTCCATCATCCGCCTGTTCGACTGGACGTTGACCGCCGGGCTCGCCGTCAACCTGGTCGCCTTCGGCATCTGCATTCCGCTGCTCGCACGATACCGCCATGTGAAGATGCCGCTGGTGACGCGTCGCTGGTACGACATTCCATTCCGCGCCTCGCTGGTCGCGACGCTGGTTGCGATCGTGGTCTCGACCTCGGGATGGGTCGGCCCGCGGGTGAGCGGCGTCATCGCACTCTACCCGATCGTGTTCACCAGCATGATGGTGATCCTGCATCCGCGCATCGGCGGCCCGCCGACCGCTGCCGTGCTCGCCAACTCCGCCTGGGGCCTGCTCGGCTTCGGTCTGGCAATTGCGGTGCTGCACGTCGCCGTCACGCAGTTCGGCTCGCCGATCGGCTTGAGTTGCGCACTCGCCACCTGCATCGGCTGGAACCTGACGCTGTGGTGGATGGGACGACGGAAGAGGCCGATGCATCAGCCGCGCCGCGCTTCGTAAGGCGAGATACGCTACGCTTGGGACCTCAACCCTGCGTCAGGATAGTTAGTTACCCGGGCTGGCAGACCCGCTAAACTGGCAACAGAGCAAGATCGGGGCGTGCGGTGGAGGGATTGTACAAGGTCGAATACGATATCAACGACGGCTCCGGCCGCAGCGTGCTGTACGCCCATGCCGGGAAAATGCTTGGCGGCAACACGGCCTTCGCCCACTTCGGCACCTACGAGATTGTGGACGGCGAAATCGTCGCCAGGCTCCGGACGAAGCGCCACAGCCGGTCGCCGCAGCACAGGTCGCTGGTCAGTTCCGACGCCGTCACAATCAGCATTCGCGGTCGACCGCAGGGCAAGCTCTACCGCTTCGAGGGAGAAGTGGTCGAGGACGCCTCGGTGTTTCGCGCCGTGATGACGCCGCTCGGCGACGAGGACGTTCCCCCGCCCGGTGCGGTCGGCGAGGGCGGCATCGTCAGCGGACTCTATTCGATCGACATCCGGATGCTGGATGGAATTACCGGTGGCCATACCGGCGTGATGTTGCTGCGCGACGGCCGCATCCTCGGCGGCGATGCCTTCTTCTATTATCTTGGCGCCTATTCTTCGGCGAACGGTCGCTGGAAAGGCGAATTCGTCAATCAGGAACACACGCCGGCGAAGAGCGAGCATCCCTTGTTCGGTGGCTATGAGGTGGGCATCGGCTTCTCCGGCCACTGCGATGACAAGGGCGCCGACATGGAAGCGATCGCGCTCGCCGGCAAGCGCAGCATCCGCCTCGCCGCCACCTTGAAGCTGATCGAGCCGTTTGCCAGGGCGAGCCGCTGACGGCCGCCGGAAGGCGTTGCGTTAATGGGGCAGCATCCTGGACGGTAGTCGCGCGGAAAAGTGCGCGCGGGGCCGCAATCCGTTCATGTCGCGACGTCGCTAAGTATCGATTTGATCGTTGCTAATTCGCGTTTCGGCCGTTTCTTCCGCCGGCCATTTTCGGTTCCATCACTCCGTATTTCTTCGGAGATGGGCTGCCCGATTCCGATAGGTGCATTAATCTAAATTTGGTGCATTCCCCGTAAAGCTACTCGTCGGTTGTCGTTTCCGCGTTTGGGCGGACATGGGCATCAAGGCGGGTCCTCTGTACGCGTGAACGGACCCACATAGTTCACAGCTAGTCATATTCCAACGCTCGGTCTGTCCGAGGGCGTCCGCTCGCCTGTCTTTGAGGCGCGTTGCGCTGCGGCACCATGCGATCCATTCTGGAGATGTTTTGATGTTTGGTCGTAATCCCCATGGAAATGCCCAGGCACAGCTCGACGCCATCGGCCGTTCGCAGGCGACGATCGAATTTGCACTGGATGGCACCATCCTCACCGCGAACGAGAATTTCCTGAAGGCCCTGGGCTATGGGCTGGGGGAGATCAAGGGAAAGCATCACTCCATGTTCGTGCCCGCCGATCAGCGAGGCGGCGCGGCGTACAAGGCGTTCTGGTCCGCGTTGAAGAGCGGCGAGTTCCAGGCCGCGGAGTTCAAGCGGATTGCAAAGGGTGGTCGCGAGATTTGGATCGAGGCGTCGTATAATCCCGTGCTTGACGGCGACGGCAAGCCGATCAAGGTCGTGAAGATCGCGACCGATATCACCGCGAAGAAGATCAATGCCATGACGGAAGCCTCCAAGGTGTCCGCCATCGGCCGCGCCCAGGCCGTCATCGAGTTCAAGCTCGACGGCACTATCGTGACTGCGAACCAGAATTTCTGCCAGGCGCTCGGCTATTCGCTGGCCGAGATCGAGGGCAAGCATCACAGCCTGTTCGTAGGCCCCGCTGAGCGCGACAGCGCGGCCTATCGCGAATTCTGGGCCAGGCTCAACCGCGGTGAATTCCAGGCGGGCGAATACAAACGCATCGGCAAGGGCGGCCGCGAGGTCTGGATCCTCGCCTCTTATAACCCGCTGCTCGACGAGAACGGCAAGCCGTTCGGCGTTGCCAAATTTGCGACCGACGTCACCGCGGAGAAGCTGAAGAACGCCGACCTCGCTGGTCAGATCTCGGCGATCGACAAGGCGCAGGCCGTGATCGAATTCAACATGGACGGCACGATCATCACCGCCAATGCCAATTTTCTCGGCACGCTCGGCTATTCGCTGGCCGAGATCAAGGGCAAGCATCACAGCATGTTCGTCGAGCCATTGGAGCGCGACGGCGCTGCCTATCGCGAGTTCTGGGCCACGCTCAATCGCGGCCAGTACCAGGCGGCTGAATACAAGCGCATCGGCAAGGGCGGCAAGGAGGTCTACATCCAGGCCTCCTACAACCCGATCCTCGATCTCAACGGCAAGCCGTTCAAGGTCGTGAAATACGCCACTGACACCACGCGGCAGGTGCTGGTCCGCATGGGCAATGAGCGCGTCCGCGGCATGATGGAATCGGTCGCCGCAGGCTCGGAGGAGCTGAACGCGTCGGTGCGCGAGATCTCCGAAGCGATGACCAAGTCCCGCGAGACCGCGATGAGCGCGGTGGAGCAGGTTGCCTCTGCCGACGCGCAGGCGCAGCGGCTGACCGAGGCAGCGAAGGCGATGAGCGGCATCATCGAGATGATCAACAGCATTACCAGTCAGATCAACCTGCTCGCGCTCAACGCCACGATCGAATCGGCGCGCGCCGGCGAGGCTGGCCGCGGCTTCGCGGTGGTCGCTTCCGAGGTGAAGAGCCTCGCCAATCAGGCGAGACAGGCGACCGACAAGATCGGCCAGGAGATCGGCAGCCTCAACGGCATCTCCGGCGACGTCGTCAGTGCGCTCGGCTCGATCAAGCAGGCCATCAACAACGTCAGCGAATACGTCACTTCGACAGCCGCTGCCGTCGAGGAGCAGAGCACGGTCACGAACGAGATGTCGACGAGCATGCAGCGCGCCGCCGCGGAAGCTGCTGCGATGGCGGCAAGGGCGTAGCCAAGCGCGCAGAAGTCGTAGGGTGGGCAACGGCGCGCTCTTCGCGCGCCGTGCCCACCATCTTCCCGCGAATTGGTCGTTGAATGGTGGGCACGCTGCGCTTTGCCCACTCTACGGCATCGTCACTGCTTCGGCAGCTTGGCCTTCAACGCATACAGCGCATCCAGCGCCTCGCGCGGGGACATCTCGTCCGGATGCAGCGCCTTCACCGCGTCCATCAATAGCTCCGCCTCGCTCGGCGGCGCGGCTTCGGCGGCGGCGCGCGAGGGCACCGCGAACAGCGGCAGATCGTCGGCCAGCGCCCGGGCGGTTTGACCGCGGTCCTGGGCTTCCAACTTCGCCAGCACCGATTTGGCGCGCGTGATCACGGCCGGCGGCAGGCCGGCGAGCTTGGCGACCTGGATGCCGTAGGAGCGGTCGGCCGAGCCCGGCAGCACCTCGTGCAGGAACACGACATTGCCCTGCCATTCCTTCACCCGCACCGTCGCGTTGAACATCCGCGGCAGTTTTGCCGAGAGCGCGGTCAGCTCGTGATAATGCGTGGCGAACAGCGTGCGGCAGCGGTTGCTCTCGTGCAGATGCTCGATCGCGGCCCAGGCGATGGAGAGGCCGTCGAACGTCGCGGTGCCGCGGCCGATCTCGTCGAGGATCACGAGCGCGCGCTCGCCGGCCTGGTTCAGGATCGCTGCGGTCTCGACCATCTCCACCATGAAGGTGGAGCGGCCGCGGGCGAGGTCGTCGGCGGCGCCGACGCGCGAGAACAGGCGGTCGATGATGCCGATCCGCGCGCGCGTCGCCGGCACGAAGCTGCCGATCTGCGCCAGCAGCGCGATCAATGCGTTCTGGCGCAGGAAGGTCGATTTACCGGCCATGTTGGGACCGGTCAGCAGCCACAGCTGGCCGGATTTTTGCGCCGGTGTTGGCGAGAGATCGCAGGCATTGGCAATGAATGGCTCGCCATTGCGCTTCAAGGCCTGTTCCACGACGGGATGGCGGCCAGCTTCGATCGCGAAGCCGAGGGAGCCATCGACCTCGGGCCGCACATAATTGTCGTCGACCGCGAGCTTGGCCAGCGAGGTCGCGACGTCGAGCAGCGCAAAGGCATGGGCAGCGGCGCGCAGATCGTCGCTGATATCGAGCGCCTTCGCGGACAGCCGCTCGAAGATCTCGAGCTCGAGCCCGAGCGCGCGGTCGCCGGCATTGGCGATCTTGGCCTCGATCTCGCCGAGCTCCGAGGTGGTGAAGCGCACCTGGCCCGCCAGCGTCTGGCGATGGATGAAGGTCGCATTCAGCGGCGCCGACATCAGCTTGTCGCCGTGTTGCGCGGTGACCTCGACGAAATAGCCGAGCACGTTGTTGTGCCGGATCTTGAGGCCCTTCACACCGGTATGATCGGCGTAGCGCGCCTGCATCGAGGCGACCACAAGACGCGAAGCGTCGCGCAGGTTTCGCGTTTCGTCGAGCGCGGGCTCGTAGCCCTGACGCACGAAGCCGCCGTCGCGCTTGATCAGCGGCAGCTGCTCATCAAGGGCGCTGGCAAATTCGGATGCGAGCTCGCGCGACGGACGCTGCAGGGCCGCCATCACCACCGCGATCTCCTGCGGCGGCTGGTCGAGCTCGGAAAGCCGCGCCAGCACCTGGTCGGCGGCGATGATGCCGTCGCGCAGGCCGGAGAGGTCGCGCGGTCCGCCGCGGCCGACCGAAAGGCGGGCCAGCGCCCGCGACATGTCGGGCGCGCCGCGCAGGATGCTGCGGATGTCTTCACGCGCAGCGGAGTCCGCAACGAAGGCGCTGACGGCATCGAGCCGCCGCGCGATTGCGGGCGCGTCCGTCAGTGGCGCGGCCAGCCGCTGCGCCAGCAGGCGCGAGCCGGCCGAGGTCACGGTGCGGTCGATGGCGTCGAGCAGCGAGCCGCGGCGTTCGCCCGCGAGCGTTCGCGTCAGTTCGAGATTGGCGCGGGTGGCCGGATCGATCGCCATGGTCGCGCCCGAGGCCTCGCGCGCGGGTGGCGACAACGGCGGATGCTTGCCGACCTGGGTGCGGTCGACATAGGTGACGGCGGCGGCTGCGGCGGTCGCTTCGAGCCGCGTCAGTTGCGCCAGCCCGTCCATGGTCGCGACGGCGAAATAATCACACAGGCGTTTTTCCGCGGTGGCGCCATCGAAGACGTCGCGGGTCAGCGGCGTCACCGCCGGCAGCTCGCGCAAGGTCTGTCCGAGCTCGCTGTCATTGTAGAGTGCGTCGGTGACGATCGCCTCGTTCGGATTGATGCGCGCCAGCGTTGCGGCGAGCTCGCCGCTAGAGCATTCCATCACCGTGAATTCGGCGGTCGAGATGTCGATCCAGGCGAGGCCAAAACGGTCGCCGCCACCGGAGGCGCGGGCGCGCGCGATCGCCAGCAGATAATTGTTGGCGCGCGCGTCTAACAGCGTGTCCTCGGTCAGCGTGCCCGGCGTGACCAGCCGCACCACGCCACGGCGTACCACGCTCTTGTTGCCGCGCGCTTTGGCGGCGGCGGGATCCTCGGTCTGCTCGCACACGGCGACCCGGTGGCCGGCGCTGATCAGGCGATGCAGATAATCCTCGGAACGCTCGACCGGCACGCCGCACATCGGGATGTCGGCGCCCTGATGCTTGCCGCGCTTGGTCAAGACGATGCCGAGCGTCTTCGAGGCGATCTCGGCGTCCTCGAAGAACAGCTCGTAGAAGTCGCCCATCCGGTAGAACAGCAGCAGGCCCTGATGCGCCGCCTTGATTTCAAGGTACTGTTCCATCATCGGCGTGACGCGCGCGATGGCTTCCGCCGGCAGCGTGGGCGCTTCGTCAGGGGGCGGCACAGGTATCGGCTGTTGCATTGTCATGGGCGGCGCAACCTACAAAATTTCGCCTCCTGCTCCTACCGGTTTGGCCGGCGAGCGGAGGTTTTCCACGTTGTCCGCACCACGGCATGCATTGGCAGCGTGCGCCCCCCTCGGAACAAGCAAGAAACCGTCAATTGACCTGCCGCGGGCGCCCTCCTAAAACTCCGCGGACATTGAAGAATTTGGGCCGGACCGCGGCATTCAGGGAGAACAACGATGCGTGACGTCTTTATCTGCGATGCCGTGCGGACCCCGATCGGCCGTTTCGGCGGCTCGCTCGCCAAGGTGCGCGCCGACGACCTCGCGGCGGCCCCGATCAAGGCGCTGATGGCCAAGCATCCCAATCTCGACTGGGCACAGGTCGACGAAGTCTTCTTCGGCTGCGCCAACCAGGCCGGCGAGGACAACCGCAACGTCGCGCGCATGGCGCTGCTGCTTGCGGGCCTGCCGGATTCGGTTCCCGGGCAGACCCTGAACCGGCTCTGCGCCTCCGGCCTCGACGCGGTCGGTGCGGCTGGCCGCGCCATCCGTTCCGGCGAGATCGAGCTTGCGATCGCCGGCGGCGTCGAATCCATGACCCGCGCGCCCTTCGTGATGGGCAAGGCGCAGGAAGCCTTCTCGCGCTCCGCCGAGATTTTTGACACCACCATCGGCTGGCGTTTCATCAATCCGCTGTTGAAGGCGCAGTATGGCGTCGACGCCATGCCGGAGACCGGCGAGAACGTCGCCGAGGAATTCCAGGTCTCGCGCGCCGACCAGGACGCCTTCGCGATCCGTTCGCAGCAGCGCGCGGGCGCGGCGATCGCGGCGGGTTATTTCGCCGAGGAGATCACGCCGATCACCGTTCCCGGCGGCAAGGCCGGCCCGATCACCGTGGACAAGGACGAGCATCCGCGCCCGGAGACGACGCTGGAAGGCCTGGCAAAACTGAAGCCGATCGTGCGCAATCCCGGCACCGTGACCGCCGGCAACGCCTCCGGCGTCAATGACGGCGCGGCCGCGATGATCCTGGCTTCTGAAGCCGCCGTGAAGAAGCATGGCCTCACCCCGCGCGCACGCATCCTCGGCCTCGCCTCGGCCGGCGTGCCGCCGCGCATCATGGGCATCGGCCCGGTGCCGGCGACCCGCAAGCTGATGGAACGCCTCGGCAAGAAGATCAGCGATTTCGACCTGATCGAGCTCAACGAGGCCTTCGCCTCGCAAGGCATCGCCTGCATGCGCCAGCTCGGCGTCGCTGACGACGCCGATTTCGTCAATCCGCATGGCGGCGCCATCGCGCTCGGCCATCCCCTCGGCATGAGCGGCGCGCGCCTCGCGCTCACCGCCGTCCACGGCATGGAAAAGCGCGGCGGCAAGCTGGCGCTGGCCACCATGTGCGTCGGCGTCGGCCAGGGCGTTGCCGTTGCGATCGAGAAGCTGAATTAAGCTTTCTCTTCTCCCTCTCCCCGCAAACGGGGAGAGGGCCTTTCGAGGGCCGTGTCATGATCATCGAGCGCGAGCAGGATGTCACGGCCGCCGCACTGGCGGTTATGGAGCGGACGTCCGACCCGCGGATGCGGCAGATCATGGTCTCGCTGGTCAAGCATCTTCACGGCTTCGTCCGCGACGTGCGCCTGACCGAGAAGGAATTCCGCGACGCCACCGCTGTTATCGCCGAACTCGGCAAGCTGACCACCGACACGCACAACGAAGTCGTGCTGATGGCGGGCTCGCTCGGCGTCTCGCCGCTGGTGTGCCTGCTCAACAACGGCGATCAGGGCAATACCGAAACCGATCAGTCGCTGCTCGGCCCGTTCTGGCGGTTGAACTCGCCGCGGGTCGAGAATGGCGGCTCGATCGTCCGCTCGGAAACGCCCGGCGCGCCGCTGTTCGTCAGCGGCCGCGTCGTCGACAGGGACGGCCGTCCCGTCACGGGTGCGGAGGTCGATGTCTGGCACGCCTCGCCGGTCGGTCTCTACGAGAACCAGGACCCCGATCAGGCCGACATGAACCTGCGCGGCAAGTTCACGACCGACCAGGACGGACGCTTCGCCTTCCGCTCGGTGATGATGGTCGGCTACCCCATCCCGACCGACGGCGTGGTCGGCCGCCTCCTGGAGGCGCAGAGCCGGCATCCCTATCGTCCCGCGCATCTGCACGCGCTGATCTTCAAGCCCGGATTCAAGGTGCTGATCTCGCAGGTCTACGACCCCGCCGACCCCCATATCGACAGCGACGTGCAGTTCGGGGTGACGCAGGCACTGATCGGCAAGTTCCAGCGCCACGACACGCCGCATCCGACCGCACGAGACGTCCCGACCCCCTGGTATTCGCTCGACCACACCTACCGGCTGGAGGCCGGTGAGGCCGTGTTACCGCGTCCGCCGATCAAATAGCGTGGCCCTGCCGGGCGCAGGACGCCCGCCAAACCCGCTTCCCTAGATTAGTTATGTTCTATAATGATCGGGGGGAGCGTTGACCGGCTGGAGCAAAATGGCCGGGGAGGAGTTCGCCAATGACATTCATCTATCCCGTCGACAGCAACAAGGCGCATCCGCTGCCGCTGTCGCCCGAATACAAGAGCTCGATCAAGCGCGCGCCGAACAAGCCCTTGATCCCGATGCGCCACACGCTGTCGGAATTGACCGGCCCGGTCTACGGCCACGAGACCGTGCGCGAGGGCGATGCCGATCTCACCACCCAGCATACCGGCGAGCCGATCGGCGAGCGCATCATCGTGCACGGCCATGTGCGCGACGAGGACGGCCGCGGCGTGCCGAACTCGCTGGTCGAGATCTGGCAGGCCAATTCCTGCGGCCGCTACGTCCATGTCCGCGACCAGCATCCGGCGCCGCTCGATCCGAACTTCACCGGCGCGGGCCGCACCGTGAGCGATGCCGCCGGCTACTACCGTTTCGTCACCATCAAGCCTGGCGCCTATCCCTGGGGCAATCACCACAACGCCTGGCGTCCCGCGCATATCCATCTGTCGGTGTTCGGCCATTCCTTCGTAACGCGCCTCGTGACGCAGATGTATTTCCCTGCTGACCCGCTGTTCCCGTTCGACCCGATCTTCAATTCGGTGCCGGACGAGAAGGCGCGGGCGCGGATGGTGTCGTCTTTCGACCTCGAGAACACGCAGCCCGAATGGGCGCTGTGCTACCGCTTTGACATCGTGCTGCGCGGCAAGAACGCCACGCCAATGGAGAACACTTAAGTGCAGGACAACGGTATTACCCCATCGCAGACCGTCGGTCCGTTCTTCAAATACGGCCTGACACCGACCGGCGAATACGCCTGGAACGACGCGTTCACCAACTCGACGCTGACGCCCGACGTCACCGGCGACCGCGTCCGCATCGAAGGCCGCGTGTTCGACGGCGACGGCGTCGTCGTGCCCGACGTCATGCTGGAGATCTGGCAGGCGGATGCGAAGGGCCGCTTCGCCGACCCCCAGGACAAGCGCGCGCTGCCCAATGCCAGCTTCCGCGGCTTTGCCCGCTGCGGCACCGACAAGGACGGCAATTATTCCTTCGACACCGTCAAGCCGGGCGCGGTGCCCGATCCCGACGGAAAGCCACAGGCGCCGCACATCGTCCTTGCGGTGTTCGGTCGCGGCATGCTGCGGCATCTCTACACCCGTATCTATTTCAGCGACGAGGCCGGCAATGTCGCCGATCCCGTGCTGGGACTGGTGCCGGCCGATCGCCGCGCGACGCTGATCGCGACGCGCGAGGCGGGGAAGGCGGTCTATCGGCTCGACCTGCGGCTTCAGGGCGACGACGAGACGGTGTTCTTCGACATGTGAGGCAGCAACGCGTGGCGGCGATATCGACAGCCGCCACGCGTTTCTCATCCAGCGCAACTGAGCTGGTTGCTGCGTTTCATCGGGCCTGAGACGTTTCTGTTCGTGCCCCGAGTCGGTCTCGCTGACGCAAAAACGACCGACTGACGTCCTCTTTTCGTAATTTTCCGGTGCCCGCGGGATACAATTTCCGCGCGAAGCAATCCCGTGTTTACCGCAGTTGTTTAGGGTCCGTTCGGATTTCGACCTGCGCCATTGGATTGTTTCATGAAAATTCGTCTCTCGCTTTCTTCTGCAGTCATTGCATTCGGGATCGTGCTCGCCATCGGCTTTACTGCCGTCGTCTCGACCAGCCTTTACGCCCTGCGCGAGCTCAAGGTCGGCGGTCCGCTTTACTCCGACATCAAGCTCGGCAACGACCTCATCGCGGACATCCTGCCGCCGCCCGAATATGTGATCGAAGCCTATCTCGAGGCCACGCTCGCCATGCGTGAGCCGGACCAGCTGTCGGCCCATGGCGAACGCCTGGTCCAGCTCCGCAAGGATTACGATGAGCGCAAGGCATTCTGGACCACCTCCAACCTCTCCACCGATCTGAAGACGGCGTTGGTGTCGAAATCCGACGCCGAGGTGCAGAAGTTCTGGAAGCTTCTGTCCGACCAGCTCCTGCCAGCCCTCAAAGCCAAGGACGTGGCCGGCGCCGAACGCGCCTATGCGCAGCTCAAGGACGCCTACACCGCGCACCGCGCCGTCATCGACAGCATCGTCGAGAGCGCCAACAAGCAGAATGCCGACATGGAGAAGCTGGCCGCCGAGCGCGACAGCTCGATCCTCTACATTCTCCTCGGCGTCTCCGCAGCCGTCCTGGCCTTCATTGCCGCAGGCCTGCTCGGCGTCGCGCTTGGCGTGGTACGCCCGATCGTGCGCATGACGGACACGATGCAGAAGCTCGCGACCGGCGATCTCGCCGCCGACATCCCCTTCGCGCACCGCCAGGACGAGGTCGGCTCGATGGCGGGTGCGCTCCAGGTGTTCAAGCAGGGGGCGATCGAGAATTCGCGCCTGCGCGAGGAGCAGTTGCGGAAGGAGCAGGAGGCCGCGACGGCCAAGCGCGGTGCCCTGCACCAGATGGCCGAGACCGTCGAGCGCGAGACCGGCCGCTCGGTCGATTCCGCGAGCGTGGCGAGCCAGGGTGTCGAACGGGCCGCCTCCAGCCTGTCCGAGATCGCCCGGTCGCTGTCTGCGGAGTCGCAGGCGGTGGCCTCGGCGTCCACCCAGGCGCTGGGCAGCTCGCAGACGGTCTCGGCCGCGGCCGAAGAACTGAGCGCCTCGATCCGGGACATCGCAACGCAGGTGGCGCGGACCAGCACGGTCACGAAATCGGCGGTCGCGGGCCGCGAGCAGGCGCGTTCGACCATCCAGGCGCTGGCGGGCGCGGTGAAGAAGATTGCGGAGGTCTCCGACCTCATTGGCGGCATCGCCGGCCAGACCAACCTCCTGGCGCTCAATGCCACGATCGAGGCCGCGCGGGCCGGCGAGGCCGGCCGCGGCTTTGCGGTGGTTGCGGCCGAAGTGAAATCGCTGTCCGACCAGACCGCCAAATCCACCGAAGAGATCGGGCGCCTGATCGCCGAGGTGCAGGCCTCGACCCAGGCCGCGGTCGATGCGGTCGAGACGATGGGAGGCCACATCGTCGAGATCGACGGCGTGGCGACCTCGGTCGCGGCGGCGATGGAGGAGCAGGACTCCGCAACGCGGGAGATCGCGCGGTCGATTTCCGAATCGGCATCCGCTGCGAAGGAGGTCTCGGCCAAGATCGCCAATGTCAGCCGCGACGCCGCCTCGGTGGACGAGCGCGCCACGGAGGTGAGGCAGGCGATTGCGGGCATGGCGGCCAATCTGGAATCGCTGCGGTCGGTCGTCGTCCGGACCGTGCGCGACTCGACCGCCGCGGCTTGAGCCGGGCGCCGGGTCTGCAACTGGTGTGTGGGGTCGTGATCGCGCAGTATGGCGCGGGACAGGGGCATCGTGGTCATGACACCTCCACAACTGCCGGCGGTCGTTGAGCCCGCCCAACTGACGGCTGCGCTGCGCAGGGGTGGCGTGCTGGACGCTGGCGCGGTGCGCGAGGTGAAGGTGCTGCATCAGCGTGACACCGTCGTGTCACACATCGTCCGCCTCGGCCTGCGCTATGTCGGGGAATCCGCCGGTGCGCCGCAATCACTGATCCTGAAGACCGCCAATTCCGCGTTTGCGCAGACGCTCGCCAATGCCGGCCGGCACGAGGTGGCGTACTACACGCAGCCTGCGCCGAAGATGCCGCTGGGATTGGTGCCGCGCTGCTTCGACGCGCATTTCGACGAAGAAAGCCTCGCCTGGCACCTGCTGCTCGAGGATCTCACCGACAGCCACGAGGTCGCAACGCAATGGCCGCTGCCGCCGTCACGCGAGCAGGCGATCGCGATCGTCACGACGCTGGCGCGCTGGCATGCGGCCTGGTGGGACCATCCCGATCTCGGCGAGACCGTCGGCAGCTGGGCGAGCACCGAAGACAGCACGCAGCACATGGAGGCGTTTGCAGGTCATTACGACCGCTTTGCCGATTTGCTCGGTGACCGCCTCAGCGAGGAGCGACGCCTCATCTACCGTCGCCTCATCGATCAGTCGGCCCGGCTATCCGAGCGCTATCATTCGCGCCGTCATCTCAGCATCACCCATGGTGATGCCCATAGCTGGAATTTCCTGCTGCCCCGCACCGGTGTCGCCGATACCGCGCGCATCTTCGACTTCGACCTGTGGGGCATCGACGTCCCGACCAACGATCTCGCCTACATGATGGCGATGCAATGGTACCCGGAGCGACGGCAGGCGCTCGAACGCTCGCTGCTCAATTTCTATCATGACACGCTGATCGAAAGCGGCATCACGGGCTACACGCGAGGTGCGCTCGATCGCGACTACCGTTGGTCCGTGCTCTGGCACATCACCAAGCCGGTCTGGCAGTGGAGCATCAACATCCCGCCGGTGATCTGGTGGAACAATCTGGAGCGGGTGATGATGGCGGTCGAGGATTTGGGCTGCGAGGAGTTACTGTAGTAACTCGTGCCGCCTGCTCGCTGTCGTCGCCCGGCTTGACCGGGCGACCCAGTATTCCAGAGACGTTTGTGGGCTTCGGAGAAGCCGCGGCGTACTGGATGCCCCGCCTTCGCGGGGCATGACGCCAGTGGCTACTCCATCACCGCATGTTCCGGCCCCGCGGCCTGCTTGCGCAGCGTGGCCTTGGTCGAGCCGATCAGCAAGGCGAGCGGGATGGTGCAGAGGATGAAGATCATCACCAGCATATAGTCGTGTGCGAAGGCGATGATCTGCGCCTGCACGCTGACCATCCTGTCGGCCATGGCGCGGCCGGCGTCGGTGGAGAGATTGATCATGCCGCTGACGCTGGGCATCTGGAGCGCGTGGTTGAACGGGTTGATGTACTCGGACAGGATCGCGTAGGTCCTCCGCGTTCCCTGCGTCAGTTCGGCGATGACGACGGAGATGCCGACCGAGCTCGCGACGTTGCGCATCAGGGTCAGCATCGCGGTGCCGTCAGTACGCAGCTCGTTCGACAGGGTCAGGAATGCCACCGTCGAGAGCGGCACGAAGACGAGGCCGAAGCCAAAGCCCTGGATGACACTGACGGTGACGATCTCCGGCACCTGGGTCAGGTCGGTCCACCCGGTCATCTGGAACAGCGAGCCCGCGGTCAGCGTCAGGCCGGTGATGATCAGTGTGCGTGCCTCGAAATAACGCATCATGCGGCCAACCAGCATCATGGCGAAGAAGGTGCCGAAGCCGCGGCTCGCCAGCAGCAGGCCGGCGGTGATGATGGGATAGCCGATCACGTTCTGCATGTAGGGCGAGGCCAGCGCCATGGTCGAGAACAGCACGAGCCCCATCACGACCATGAACATGCAGCCGGTGACGAAGTTGCGATCCTTGAACAGCGCGAAGCGGATGAACGGCGACGACGTCGTGAAGGAGTGCGCGAGGAAGAAGTAGAAGGCGACGGCCGAGACGATGAACTCTGCGATGATCTCATTGGATTCGAGCCAGCCCAATTGCTCGCCCCTGTCCAGCGCGAGTTGAAGCGAGCCGATCGCGACCGCCAGCGCGGCGAAACCGAACCAGTCGAATTTGAGGCTGATATCCTTCCGGGTCTCGTCCATGAAGACGATCAGGCCGAGCACGGTGATGGCGCCGAACGGCAGGTTGACGAAGAACACCCAGTGCCAGGAATAGGTCTCGGTCAGCCAGGCGCCGAGCGAGGGGCCCATGATCGGGCCCATCATCACGCCCATGCCCCAGATCGACATCGCCTTGGCGCGTTCCTGGAGCGTGTAATAATCGAGCATGACTGATTGCGACAGCGGCACCAGGGCCGCGCCGAACACGCCTTGCAGCAGACGGAACAGCACCATCTGGTTGATGTCCTGCGCCAAGCCGCACAGCACGGATGCGAAGGTGAAGCCGGCGGCGCAGATGATGAAGATGCGCTTGCGGCCGAAGCGGTTGGCGATCCAGCCGACCGGCGCCGTCATGATCGCGGCGGCGACGATGTAGGACGTCAAGACCCAGTTGATCTGGTCCTGCGAGGCCGACAGTGAGCCCTGCATGTAGGGCAAGGCGACGTTGGCGATGGTGGTGTCCAGCGCCTGCATGATGGTCGCGGTCATGGCGCAGATCGTCACCATGTTCCTGCGCAGGCCGGGGACCATCAGGCTGGCATTGGGGCCGGACATCGGATCAGTCCTTGTCCTGGTCTTTGTCCTGGTTCGCCGTCGCCGACAATCCGAACAGGCCGGCGAGCGAGCGCTTGTGGCCGGTGTCGATGGTGGCGTAGACGCTCATGCCGGCCTTCAGCTTCCGCACGTATTTGTCGGTCTCGTCGAAATAGATCCGGATCGGCACGCGCTGTACCACCTTGACGAAATTGCCGGTGGCGTTCTGCGGCGGTAGGATCGCGAATTGCGCGCCGGTGCCGGGCGAGAGCGAACCGATCTTGCCCTTGAAGACGTGGTTCGGGAACGCGTCGACCTCGAGGGTCACAGGCTGTCCCTCGGTGACGTGGGTGAGGTCGCTCTCCTTCGGATTGGCGTCGACCCAGGGGTGGGCGACGTCGATGATGGAGAACACCGGCGTGCCGGCGGTGACGTAGCGGCCGAGCTGAATCTGCTCGACCTGCGTCGCAACGCCGCCCATCGATGCCCGCACCACGGCGTGGTCGAGATTGCGCTCGGCATTGTCGAGCTTGGACTTGGCCTGCGCGTAAGGCGGGAATTTCTCCAGCGGCAGGTCGGTGTCGCCGAGCAGCTGCGTCTTGGCCGCCGAGATCTGCTGCTTGACGTATTGCGCGATCGAACCTGATGTGACCAGCGCGTTCGCGGAGTTGTCGAGGTCGAGTTGCGAGCCGTAGCTGTTCTTCACCAGCGCCTGCTTGCGCTCGACGTCGCGCTGCTTCAGGTCGACGCCCTGTTGCGCAAGGTTAAGCATGTCGCCGTAGATCTTGATGTTGGCGCGGAGGTTGTCATAGGTCGACTGCGCCTGCATCAGCTGCGCCCTGGCCTCGTCCACCGCGAGGCGGAACGGCACGGGATCGATCTCGAACAGCTCGTCGCCTTGCTTGACGATCTGGCCTTCCCTCACGACGACCTTCTGGATCTTGCCGGAGATGTCGGGCGTCACCAGGACCTTCTGCGCGCCGACATAGGCATCGTCAGTGCCGACGTAGCGGCCGCCGTTCAGATAGAAGGTGAGGCCGCCGACGGCGACGACGAGCGGCAGCACGACCAGGAGCAGGAAGCGGCGATAGCGGCGCAGGCCCGCCACCAGGCGGCGGCGCGGATCGGTGCCGGCTTTCTTGGTGGGCTTGCCGCTGTCGCTCTTCTGCTCGGGCTGGAACTTGAGGACCTGATCAGCCATAGCGCTGCTCCTTACGCGCTTGTTCCGCGCCGGATGTCTGGATCGCGTTACGCACGTTTTCCTTGATGGATTCGAGTTGGGTGAGGAGACGGTGGGCGTCCGCCGGGCTGATGCCGTCGAGTGCGTTCGCCGTGAGTTCCGATTTCAGGCCGCTCATCTTGCCGAGCAGCGCACGGCCGGCCTTCTTGAGATAGAGGCGCTTGACGCGGCGGTCCGAGGCGTCGCTGCGGCGCTCGATCCAGTCGCTGTCGCAGAGCTTGTCGATCAGGCGCGTCAGCGTGATCGGCTGCATCTCCAGCAACTCGGCGAGTTCCGACTGCTTCATGCCCTCGCTGCGCTCGACCTTGGCCAGGACCGCCCATTGCGCGCGGGTGATGCCGAAGCGCGATGCCTCCTTGTCGGCATAGACCCGCAAGAGGCGGTAGAGTTCACCGAGCGTGAACAGGAAGTTCTGGTCGACGGACCCGCGGGTCATAAGGTTATCTCCAATGAGCTTGACTATAATAAGCAAGCTTATGATTATTTCGTGGCGGATTAGCGGGACGCTGTCCCGCAGCAAGAGCATGGCTGGCAGGCGCATTCCCGGTCGCGCTTTGGGTTCCACGGCCGAAATGCTAGAAGGCAGGCCACATGACCCTCGCAAAGCCGGCATTTCCGACGCCCGACCACGATCACGGCCGCTGCACCGCGGACGCGCTGGCGCACGCCGAGACGGTTTGCGAGGCTCGCGCGCAGAAATTCACGCCGATCCGCCGCCAGGTGCTGGGGGCGCTGCTCTCCAGCCACCGGCCGCTCGGCGCCTATGAGATCATCGACGAATTGGCAAAGTCGATGCCGCGGCCGGCGCCGATCACGGTCTACCGTGCGCTCGATTTCCTGATGGCCAACGGCCTCGTGCACCGCATCGAAAGCCGCAACGCCTACCTCGCCTGCGCCGCCCACGACCACGACGCGACCTCGGCGGTGGCGTTCCTGATCTGCGAGCGCTGCGGCCTGGTCGGCGAGATCCCGTCGGCGTCCTTCGCCAAGGACCTCAATGCCGCGGCGCGCAGCTCAGGCTTCGCACCAAAACTGTCCGTGGTGGAGATTACGGGCGTCTGCGCCCATTGTCAGAAAGCTGCATAAAGCAACAACGGCGCAAGCCGGTATTCGGGAAGAAATGTCCGAACCACAAGCCATACCGTCCGCCGGTCGCCCCCTCAGTGCCGGCGCCATCGCCCTGATGCTCATGCTGTGCCTGACCTGGGGCTTCAATCAGATCGCAGTGAAGCTGGTGCTGCCGGAGGTGCCGGCGATGCTCCAGGCGATGATCCGTTCGATGGGTGCGCTGCCGGTGCTGTTCATCGTCGGCAGTTTGCGCGGCGTCAAATTCTTCGAGCGCGACGGCACGTGGAAGGCCGGCCTGGTCGCCGGGCTGATGTTCGGCGTCGAGTTCGTGCTGATTTTCCAGGGCCTGCGCCTGACCTCGGCCTCGCGCGCGGTGGTGTTCCTCTACACGGCGCCGTTCTTCGTCGCGCTCGGGTCCTACCAGGTGCTCGGCGAGCGGCTCGGCGGCACCCAATGGCTGGGGCTGGCTGTGAGCTTTGCCGGAGTTGCGCTCGCGATCGGCGTGCCGCAGCCCAATGTGGATTCGCACATCCTGCTCGGCGACCTCCTGATCGTGGCCGGCGCAGGGCTTTGGGCGGCGACCACGCTGGTCGCCAAGGGCACCCGGCTGCGCTTCGCGGCGCCGGAAAAAGCACTCGGCTATCAGGTCGCGACCTCGATCCCGATCCTGGGCACCGCCGCCTGGCTGTTTGGGGAGACCATCACCCAGACCCCGTCGCCGCTGTCGCTCGGCCTGATGGCCTTCCAGGCGATCTGGGTGGTTGGAACCACGTTCACGCTTTGGTTCGCGCTGGTCAAGACCTATTCGGCCAGCAAATTGTCGGCTTTTACCTTCATCACCCCTTTGTTTGGCGTGGTGGGTAGCTATTTCATCATGCACGACACCTTGAGCCTGACATTCGGGGCCGCTGCGATCCTTGTAATTGCTGGGCTTTTTCTGGTTAACCGTCCCAGCTCAACGGCTGCGGCGCCGCGCGATGCATTGCTCAACGTCACCAAAACCTGATATTTGGACCCCATGAACAAGCTCGAAAACCCCATTGATTCCGACATTGCGGGCCCGGCGCCCCGGCACCGGACCACCCAGGTCAAGGTCGGCGACGTCGCCGTTGGCGGCGGTGCGCCGATCGTCGTGCAGTCGATGACCAACACCGACACCGCCGACATCGACGGCACCATCGCCCAGGTCGCAGCGCTTGCGCGCGCCGGCTCCGAAATGGTCCGCATCACCGTGGACCGCGAGGAGGCCGCTGCTGCCGTTCCGCATATCCGCGACGGCCTGGCCAAGCGTGGCATCACCACGCCGCTGATCGGCGACTTCCACTATATCGGCCACAAGCTGCTCGCGGCCTATCCGGCCTGCGCCGAGGCGCTCGCGAAATATCGCATCAATCCCGGCAATGTCGGCTTCAAGGACAAGCGCGACACCCAGTTCGCCGACATCATCGAGATCGCGAACAAGAACGGCAAGCCGGTCCGCATCGGCGCCAATTGGGGTTCGCTCGACCAAGAGCTGCTGACCAAGCTGATGGACGAGAACGCCGCGTCCGCCAATCCGCGCGACGTGCGCGCGGTGACGCGCGAGGCCATGGTGCAGTCGGCGCTGCTCTCGGCCGCACGCGCCGAAGAACTCGGCATGCCCAAGAACCGCATCATCCTGTCGGCCAAGGTTTCGGCCGTGCAGGATCTGATCGCGGTCTATCAGGATCTCGCGGCGCGTTCCGATTACGCCATCCATCTCGGTCTCACCGAGGCCGGCATGGGCACCAAGGGCATCGTGGCCTCGTCGGCCGCGCTCGGCATCCTGCTTCAGCAGGGCATCGGCGACACCATCCGCATCTCGCTGACGCCGGAGCCCGGCGGCGACCGCACCCGCGAAGTGCAGGTCGGCCAGGAATTGCTGCAGACCATGGGCTTCCGCACCTTCGTGCCGCTGGTTGCGGCGTGCCCCGGCTGCGGCCGCACCACATCGACCACGTTCCAGGAGCTGGCGAGCTCGATCCAGGCGTTCATCCGCGACGAGATGCCGGGCTGGAAGACGAAATATCCGGGCGTCGAAGAGCTCAACGTCGCGGTGATGGGCTGCATCGTCAACGGCCCCGGCGAATCCAAGCACGCCAATATCGGCATCTCGCTGCCGGGCACCGGCGAAGCGCCGGCCGCGCCCGTCTTCGTCGATGGCAAGAAATTCCGCACGCTGCGCGGCCCGACCATCTCCGCCGACTTCAAGGCGCTGGTGATCGACTACATCGACCAGCGCTACGGCCAGGGCGCCAAGGTGCCGGTGACCGCGGCGGAGTAAGCGTCTCCCAAACATTGGAATCGTAGGGCGGGTTTGCCAAAAGCAACCCGCCTTATTTTTTGCGCGACCGTAGCCTGGATGGAGCGCAGCGAAATCCGGGGCATTGCCCACCGTGGAACGACCCGTTCCCGGATTGCGCTTCGCTCCATCCGGGCTACGATGTCTTCCAATCAAAATGATCGGGAGACATGCCATGAGCTCACTCGCCGGCAAGCAGGGCCCGCGCTACCGCCACACGGCCGAAGACGGCGCGGCTTACGAGACCATCGCGGTCGAAAAGCTCACCCCCATCATCGGCGCGGAAATATCCGGCGTCGACCTCGGCAGCCTCGTCGATGGCGATGCCCGCTCCAACCGACAGATGGACGAGATCCACCGCGCGCTCGCCGAAAACCTCGTCATCTTCTTCCGCGATCAAAACATCACGCCAAAACAGCATCTCGCGTTCGGCCGCAAGTTCGGCGAGCTGCATTTCCATCCCGCCGCGCCGCACGAGGACGAGGATCCCGCGCTGATGAAGATCTACGCCGACAAGAACTCGCCGCGGGCGAACGGCGAGGGCTGGCATTCGGACGTGTCCTGCGATCTCGAGCCGCCGATGGGCTCGATCCTCTACATCAAGCAGTGCCCGCCGCGCGGCGGCGACACGCTGTTCGCCAACATGTACGCGGCCTATGAGGCGCTGTCGGATCGGATGAAGGCCTATCTCGACGGGCTGACCGCGCTGCATGACGGCGAGCCGATCTATCGCGGGCTTTACGCCAATTACGGCGTCGCCGATCGTCCGTCCTATCCGAGCGCCGAGCATCCGGTGGTGCGCACGCATCCGGTGACGGGCAGGAAGGCGCTCTACGTCAACCGCGGCTTCACCCATCACATCAACGGCATCCCGCGCGACGAGAGCGATGCGATGCTGGCCTATCTCTACCAGCACGCCGAGAACCCGCTGTTCCAGTGCCGCTTCCGCTGGACCGGGAATGCCATCGCGTTCTGGGACAACCGCTGCACCCAGCACCGCGCGATGTGGGACTACTGGCCGCATACGCGTTCAGGCACGCGCGTGACGGTGAAGGGGGAAAGGCCGGTCTAAGTCGCCGCCGTCGCCAATCGCTCAGTGACCTGAATCACGGACTTGGTATTGCCCCCGTCGAATGATGTGGGCTCGTGGTGCTGCTTGCAGGGGCTACAACCAGCGATATACTCGCAAAGGGCGATTTGGGGGGAATTATGCGCTGGGTGGCGGCTACCATTCTTGCGCTCGTTTTTTACGGGTTCGCGGGTCAGGCGCTGGCCGAGAAGCGCGTCGCTCTGGTGATTGGCAATTCGTCGTACCGGAATGTCCCGAGCCTTCCGAATCCCCGGAATGACGCCGCCGAGATTGCCTCCCTGTTCAGATCTGCAGGATTTTCCGCGGTCGATGCCCGCCGTGATCTTGGGATTTCAGACATGCGGCGCGCGATCAGCGATTTCGCCGAGATGGCAAGCGATGCCGACGTGGCCGTCGTCTATTTCGCCGGCCATGGCATCGAGGTCGATGGTGCAAACTACGTCATCCCCGTCGACGCGAAGTTGTCCCGCGATTTCGACATCGAGGATGAGGCTATTTCCCTCGATCGCATTCTGAAATCGATCGAGCCCACCAAGCGGCTTCGCCTCGTCATCCTGGATGCGTGCCGGGACAACCCGTTCTTGAAGACCATGAAGCGAACCATAGCGTCCCGATCGATCGGTCGCGGGTTGGCGAAGGTCGAGCCCGCGATATCCGATACGCTGATTGCCTTCGCGGCCAAGGCCGGATCGGTTGCGCTGGACGGCGATGCCAAAAACAGTCCCTTCACGGCCGCGCTGCTGCACAACATCGCCGCTCCCGGCTTGGACTTGAGGATTGCGCTCGGCCGAGTTCGCGACGAAGTGCTGAAGGTCACCAATCGTCACCAGGAGCCGTTCGTCTATGGATCATTGGGCGGCTCTGTCATCTCGATCGTCGATGCACCGAAACTGCCGCCACCGCCAACGACGGATGACATCGTCTGGAACGCCGTGAAGGATTCGACCTATCCGGCCGTGTTCGAGGAGTTCATCGCGAAGTTTCCGACGACGCCACATCTGAAGGCGGCCCAATCACGGCGTGATGAGCTCAAGCAGGCGCAAGCTGCGGCTGCCGCGCGCATACCCCCGCCGCCGACCGCCGACGAAATCGTCTGGACGGCGATCAGGGATTCGAACTATCCCGCGATCTTCGATGATTTCGTCAGCAAGTTTCCCACCAGCAAGCATCGAGCCGAGGCGCAATCGCGTGCCGACGAGCTGCAAAAGCAGATCGCCGCCGCTGCCGCCCGCGTTCCACCGCCTCCGACCGCCGACGAGGTCGTCTGGGATGCCATCAAAGGCTCGACGTATCCGGCAATCTTCGATGATTTCGCCAGCAAGTTTCCGGCAAGCCCGCATCTGGCGGACGCCCAGAGGCGCAGGGATGAGCTGAAAAAGCAGATTGCCGCCACGCAGGCTCCGCCACCTCCAGCCGCCGAGGACATCGTCTGGGCCGCGATCAAGGGATCGCGCGATCCCGCGATCTTCGATGAGTTCGTGAGTAAATATACGGCGAGCCCGCACATCGCGGACGCGCGACAGCGCGGGAATGATCTGAGGAAGGAGATCGCGGCCGCTCAAGCGCCGCCACCTCCGCCTGCAGATGAGATCGTCTGGAACGCGATCAAGGAGTCGCACGATCCCGCGATCTTCGAGGAGTATTCCGCAAAATATTCCAGCAGTTCGCACGTCTCTGCCGCGCTGTCGCGTCGTGACGAGCTGTGGAAGGAACGCGCGGCGGCAGCTGCACCGCCGCCGGCCCCGCCCGCGACCGATGAGATCGTCTGGAATGCGATCAAGGATGGGCGCTCGCCGGCGATGTTCGAAGAGTTTCTGAGCAAATTTCCCGAAAGCGCGCGCTCCGCAGAGGCGCGCGAACGGTTCAAGGCGTTACAGGCGGTGCAGGTGGCCTCCACCAACGCCACGCTTCCGGCTCCAGACACGACCCCGCAGCGCGAAGGACTGACTGCGATTGGCATCAAGGTGTTGTCCGATTCGGAAGAGGCGGCTCTGAAGCAGAAGGCCAGCTTCAAGGAATGTGAAAAGTGTCCGGAGATGGTTGTGGTCCCGCCGGGCGCGTTCATGATGGGGACGTCGGAGAGTGCATCGAAACGCACCGCGGAATCGTCTCGCCACAAGGTGACGTTCGCCCATTCATTCGCGGTTGGCCGTTACGCTGTCACGTTTGCGGAATGGGACGCCTGCGTCGCCGATGGGGGATGCAATGGGTACAAGCCCTGGGACAACGGTTGGGGCCGCGGGAGACGACCGGCGATCAACATTTCCTGGTCGGATGCCAAGAGCTATGCAGCCTGGTTGTCGGCCCGCACCGGCAAGACGTACCGCCTCCTGAGCGAAGCCGAGCGGGAATATGTGACGCGCGGGAACGACGTCATCGTTCTGGTGGGGAGTCTCCGTGTCTCGGGGCCAGGCCAACTACGATGACAGGGCCAGCCAGGACAAGAATGCAAAGGGTGCCTCCGGGCAAAAGACGGCTCCTGTCGATTCCTTCCAGCCGAATCCGTGGGGCCTCTATCAGGTGCACGGCAATATTTGGGAATGGGTCGAGGATTGCGTCAACGACACTTATGAGGGCGTGCCTGTGGACGGGAGTCCTTGGCTGAAAGGCCGATGCGAGCAGCGTGTCCTCAGGGGAGGCTCCTGGGTCAGCAAGGCGGATGCAGTCGAAGCGGGGAGCCGTTACGGCGTGCAGTCCGAAGGACGCGTGAGCAACGTTGGATTTCGAGTCGCGAGAACCTTGAGATAGCCGGGCACGAGTGCATCGGCCTCGCCAGCCGGAACAATCCCATACAATAACTCTAAGATTTTTTCATTGGAGACTTATGAAATGACAACCTACCCGGTACGCCTACCGTCGGCCCTCTTGATCAAAATCACCGCGGGGCTCGTCCTGTTCTTCGGAATCCTCTGTGGCGCACATGCGGGCGGGGGGAACACGTCGCTCGTCGTGAAATCGGGCGAGGCAAAGGAAATCTGCAAATGCGGCGGACACTGGCGCGTCGACAGCAGTGGCAAGGTCTGGCCCGTCAGCATTGAAGTCGTGACTCCGCCGAAGAGCGGTGCCGTGACGACGCGAGCGAGCACCGGGCAACGCAAATTGAGAAGCGGAGAGGCCAAGACCGTGCGGCTGACCAGCGTGGTGTACCAATCCAAGAAGGGTTATGTCGGTGAAGACTCCTTCACGTATCGGCGCGTGACGGCGGACCCTACCGACCCGGATAATGGCAAGGTATACACAGTCGCCGTCACCGTCAGGTAATTGCGATGGGGGCGGATAGGAGCCCTAAGATCTGCCCCCTTCGGCCTGCCATAAAGGCGGCGATTACGCTGCGCCAACCCACTTCACGAAGCCGTGCTTGCGTTGACGTCTTCCCGCGTCCGCGCCAATCTTCCCGAAAATCAAATCGGGAGGATCCGCCATGCTCCGCGCCGAGGACAACAAGTTCCTGACCGAGTCCGGCTCGGGGACGGGAATGGGCGAGTTGTTGCGATCGTCGTGCAGCGCTTCGGCGACGTCGCCGACTTCGTCGGCAGGCCGAGGATCGCGGCAGCGGAGTAGGACTTGTCGTTAGGGCGGGGCATCGTCGCAATTCTCCTCGTGTCGCTGGTCGCACTGTTGCTTCCGTCGATCGACGCGGGCCGTGCTGCCCCGGCCCGGAAGGTTGCGAAAGCCAGACCTAGGCCTGCGCCCGCACCAGCCAAATGTGAGATGCCGAAATTCCGGATCGTCGTCGACGTCGGGCACACCCCGGACTCCTACGGCGCGTTGAGCGCGCGCAATGATCCGGAATTCGGCTTCAACTTCCGGCTCGCAAGGCTGGTCACGGCAAAACTCAAATCCGAAGGCTTTACCGCAACCCGGCTGCTCGTCACGGACGGCAAGGCGCGGCCGAGCCTGTTCAAGCGCGTCAGTGCCGCGAATGACGGCCGGGCCGATCTCGTGCTATCGATCCATCACGATTCGGTGCCGGATAAGCTGCTCGAGACCTGGGAATTCGACGGCGCAAAGAGCTATTTCAGCGACCGCTTCTCGGGTCACTCGCTGTTCGTGTCCGAGCGCAATCCGCACTTCACCAGCAGCCTGAAGCTGGCCCGGATGATCGGCAGACAGTTGAAGGAGCAGGGGCTGCACTACGCCAGCCAATACACCCTGCCGGTGATGGGCCGCTACCGGCGCCAGCTGCTCGACAAGGATGTCGGCGTCTACCGCTATGACGGGCTCGTCGTGCTGTCACGGACGCGGAGTGCCGCCGTGCTGCTCGAAGCCGGCTCGATCATCAACCGCGACGAGGAGATGGAGATGAATTCGTCGGAGCGGCAGGAGATGATTGCGGGCGCCGTTGCGGCGGGGGTCGGGGAATTTTGCGAGAGGCGATAGTTGGTGCTGCCGTCATTGCGAGCGAAGCGAAGCAATCCAGAGTCTTTCCACGGCAGCAGTCCGGATTGCTTCGCTTCGCTCGCAATGACGAAAAGACTACAACGGCACCCCCCGATACTCCCTGTTCGCCAGGCTTGCCTCTTCCAGGTCCAGGTCGCGCTCGATCCGGCGCCGCGTCTCGTCGGTGATCTGACCGTCGCGCAGGAGGTCGTGGATGAACTTTCGCTCGGCGACGATCAGGTCGCGGGTCAGGGCGGTGCCGGCGGCGGAGACGTCGTGATGGTTGGGGTCGAGGGAATCCGGAAGCTGGTTGACACGAATCTCGTGACGCGCGCGCAGGAGCCGCATCACCTCGTCCGACACATCCTTTTCCTCGGTCATTGCGTCGAGCGACTTCAGCGCCGCCTCGAGCGCCTGGCGGCGTGCCGCGATCTCGGCCTCGTGCTCGGCGACATGCTCGTTGCGGCCGGCCTCGGCGACACCGAGCCAGCGCACCACCGGCGGAAGCGTCAGGCCGACGCCGATCAGCGTCACGAAGATGACTCCGAAGGCGACGAACAGGATCAGGTCGCGATACGGGAAGGCCTCGCCGCCCGGCAACGTGAACGGCAGCGCCAGCGCGGCCGCCAGCGACACCGCGCCGCGCACGCCGGTGAAGGCGAGCACGAACGGCCATTGCCATGGCGGCGATGGGTCGCGCTTGCGCAGGCTCTTGCTCAATATCCGCGGCAGATAGATCGCAGGATACAGCCAGACGAAGCGTGCGATGACGATGACCGCCAGGACCACCGCGGTCGCGATCATGATATCGTCGAGCGGAAACGCCTTCGACTTCTCGTAGAGTGCCCGCATCTGGAAGCCGGTGAGCAGGAACAGCAGGCCCTCGATCAGGTAGATGATGAGATCCCAGAAGAAGATGCCTTGCAGGCGCGTTGACGCCGAGATCAGCAGCGGGCCGTTCCAGCTCACATAGAGGCCGCAGGCCACGGTCGCGATCACGCCGGAGCCGCCGAGATGCTCGGGCAGCCAGTAGGACACGTAGGGCGTGATCAGCGACAGCGTCAGCTCGACCTGCGGATCCCTGGACCATTTGCGGAAGCGAAGGGAGAGCCAGCCAATGCCGATGCCAAAGGCGATCTCGCTGGCGACGATGAGGACAAACTCGCCGGCCGCCAGCGGCAGTGAGAAATGGCCGACCATGATGGCCGCAAGCGCGAAGCGGTAGAGGATCAGCGCGGTCGCGTCGTTCGCGAGTCCCTCGCCCTCGAGGATGACCAGGAGCCGGCGCGGTATGTTCAGACGGCGCGCGATCGCGAGCGGCGCCACCACGTCCGGCGGAGCGACGATGGCGCCCAGCAGGAATCCGATGGTCCAGGGCAGGCCGATCACATAATGCGTGGCCGCAGCCACCAGCGCCGCGGTGAAGATCACCGCGCCGACAGCGAGCAGCACGATCGGCCGCAGATTGTTCCTGAACTCGCGCCAGCTCATCGCGACGCTCGCCGAGTAGATCAGCGGCGGCAACACCATCAGCAGCACCAGTTCCGGCGGCAGTTCCACCGGCGGCATGCCCGGCACGAAGGCGAGGCCGACGCCGGACAGCATCAGGAGAATGGCGGGTGCGATGTTGAAGCGGCGGGCGACCAGCGCGGTGCCGGCCAGCACCGTGAGCAGGATGAGAAAGGTCTGAAATTTCGCTGCGATCATGGCCTGTCTTGGCCCGGAAGCGGCCAAAAGGTCAATGCGTCGCGGCTCACGCCAGCCGTTCGGCCACCATGCGTCCGACGCGCGCGAACACGGCTTCGATCTGCGCGGCGTTGGGCCTGCCGCCCTGGGTATAGGCCGCGATCAGGATTGGTACATCCGCCTTGTTGTCGAGCTTGGGCCAGACGACCGCGATATCGCCCGACGCATCCTTGCCGTTGTTGCCGGTCTTGTCGCCGATCTTCCAGCCTGCCGGCAGGCCGCCGCGCAGCCGGTTGGCGCCGGTCTTGCAGCCCACCATCCATTCGGTGAGCTGGGTCCGCGAGGCCGGCGACAGTGCTTCGCCCACCACCAGCCGCTTCAGGTTGCCGGCCATCGCCGCCGGCGTCGTGGTGTCCCGGGGATCGCCGGGCGGTGAGCGGTTGAGCTCGGGCTCGTTGTGGTCGAGCCGCGAGGTGGTGTCGCCGAGCGATCGCCAGAAGGCCGTGAGCGCGGCGGGGCCGCCGATCCGCGCCAAGAGCAGGTTGGCGCAGGTGTTGTCGCTGAGCTCGACGATCGCCTTGCACATGTCGGTGACCGACATCGCGCCGGCGGCGAGATTTTGTTTGGCGACCGGCGCGTAGTCGAGCAGGTCGGCCTTGCCGTAGGGGATCATGGCCGCAAGCTGCTCCTCGCCGCGATCGGCCCGCGCCAGCACGCAGGCCGCGAGCGAAGCCTTGAATGTCGAGCACATGACGAAGCGCTCGTCGGCGCGCCATGCGAGCTTCGCGCCAGTCGCGAGGTTCTCGGCATAGACCCCGATCCGCCCGCCGCTCTCGCGCTCGTAGGATTCGAGCTCCGGCGGTGCGTCTACGGCGAGCGCGGGGGAGGCGGCCATCCAGCACAGCGAGGCAAACAGGGTACGGCGGTCGAGAGGCATAGGGGACTTTCAGACATCGTCATTGCGAGCGCAGCGAAGCAATCCAGAATCTTTCCGCGGAGACAGACTGGATTGCTTCGCTTCGCTCGCAATGACGGAAAATCAAAGGCGAGTTCGTCAGAATTCGGGCAGCGGAAGGGTCGTCCCCCTCACTCCCTCAGGTCATACCGGTACGATTTCGACACGATCTGCCAGCCGTCGGCGAGCTTCATCGCCACCAGATAGTCCGTGAAAAAGCGTGGCGGCAGCTGGCACCTGACCTTGATGAAGACGGTCTTGTCGTCCGAGCGGTCGATGGTGACGATGAAATCCTCGCGCGGCTTGCCTTCGGCCTTGCCGGAAGGGCGCTTGCGGACGCGATCGAGCCAGTCGGGCACGGTCAGCACCTGAAGCTCGCCCTTCTCGACCCAGCGCAAATCGGCGGAGGGATGGAAGATGGCGCCGAGTTTTTCGGCATCGCCCTCGTAAAGTCCGTCGAAATAGGATTGCACGACGGCTTCGACGCTCGAACGGTTCTGGCTCATGGGACATCCCTTTGAATGATGGCTTGGGGCGAACTTAGTCGTACACATCAAAATGCGCTATGGGTGTCTGCGCCAATTGAGCGAGGACGCTGGAATGACCGGATCAGAAAATTCGAACGCTCGTATCCTCACCGGTGAATGCTATTGCCGTGCCGTGCGCTGCGAGGTCGCGGACGCGTTCTCTTACGCACTGAACTGCCATTGCTCGAACTGCCGCCGCACCACCGGCTCCGCCTTCAAGCCGTTCGCCGGGATCGTGCAGGACAAGCTCCGCATCGTCCGTGGCGAGGACCAGCGCCTCATCTATGGCGACGACACAACCCATGACGCGCACTGCGCGCGCTGCGGCTCGCTGCTTTATTCCCGGGTGCGCGAGGGAAAATGGGTCCATGTCGCCATGGGGACCCTGGTTGACGCCCCCTCGATTCGGCCGAGCGCCCACATCTTCGTGGGCTCGAAAGCGCCCTGGCATGAGATCACGGACGAGCTGCCGCAATACCGGGGACACATCGGGGCTGACTGAGCGCATACTTGGCCTGCGCCAGCGAACCGCTATCGCTCTGGCGAGACTAAAGAGTTCCTTGGCAGTTTGCAGGCGTCGTCTTCGTGATCTCCATCACAAATGCGATGGCGGATTCTGCTAAGGCAATCCCCAAAGGGCGACCGAATTGCTCCCGATCTCTGGAAGTTCTGTCATGCGTAGCCTGCTCGGACTTTGTCCGCTTTTCCTGGCTCTCTTGTTCGGCGCTGCGCCCGCTCTCGCCGGAAAGCGCGTGGCGCTGGTCCTTGCCAACTCGTCGTATCAGTACGCGCCGTCGCTCGCGAACCCCGTCAATGACGGTGCAGTGATGGCGAAGACGCTGAAGGACGCCGGCTTCGAAATTGTGGAGTCCCGGCATGATCTGTCCGCGCTGGAGACGCGGCGCGTGCTGCGCGATTTTGCCGATGTGACGCGCGATGCCGACATCGCCGTGATCTACTATGCCGGCCACGGCATCGAGGTCGAGGGCTCGAACTATCTGATCCCTGTTGACGCCAAGCTCGAACGCGACACCGATGTCTACGACCAGGGGCTGTCGCTCGACCGCGTCCTGGTCACGGTCGAGCCCGCCAGGCAGCTTCGCCTGGTGATCCTCGACGCCTGCCGCGATAATCCGTTCGGCAAGACCATGAAGCGCACGGTTGTCTCGCGCGGCATCGGCCGCGGCCTGGCCCAGGTCGAGCCGAACAGCCCCAACACGCTGATCGCGTATTCGGCCAAGGCCGGCTTCACGGCGCAGGACGGCGACGGCGCCAACAGCCCGTTTACGGTCGCGCTGTCGAAGCATCTGACGACGCCGGGCCTCGACGTCCGCCGCGCCTTCGGCTTCGTGCGCGACGACGTGCTCAAATCGACCGGCAACAAGCAGGAGCCGTTCGTGTACGGTTCGCTCGGTGGCGAGGACGTGCCGCTGGTGCCGGTCAAGGTGGTCACGGCCGCTCCGGTGGCGAACCCGCAGGCGGCCGATATCCGCCGCGACTACGAGCTCGCGCTCCAGGTTGGCAACAGGCCGGCCTGGGAGGCATTCCTGGCCCAGCATCCTGACGGCTTCTATGCGAATCTCGCCAAGCTTCAGGTCGAAAAAATCGGTGCCGAGCAGGCCCATGCGGCGGCCACCGAGAAGGCGAAGCAGGCCGAGGCCGAACGCGATCGTCTTGCCGCCCTCGGCGCGCAGAAGGATGCGCAGGCCAAGGCTGCGGCTGATGCGAATGCCGCCGAGCAGGCGCAGCTCGCCGCGCAGAAGGCCAAGGAGCAGGTGCAGCAGCAGGCGGCCGCGGCCGAGCAGCAGCGCGTCAACCTCGCCGCCGTGGCACCAGGTGCTGCACCCGCCAGCACGGCGAGCCCCGCCGGCAGCAGCGTCGCTTCGCTGACGCCGACGACCACGCCGGTCGACCTCAGCCGCTTGGTGCAGACCGAGCTCGGCCGCGTCGGCTGCTTCTCCGGGCAGGCTGATGGCAACTGGAATACGATTTCGCGGCGCTCGCTGTCGCAGTTCAACCGTTACGCCGGCACCAAGCTCGACGTGAAAGTGGCGAGCACCGATGCGCTCGATACCGTCAAGTCAAAGCCGTCGCGCGTCTGCCCGCTGGTCTGCGAGCACGGCTTCAAGGCCGACGGCGACAAGTGCACGAAGATCGTTTGCCGTGAGGGCTATGCGATCAACGACGACAATGCGTGCGAGAAGCAGCGCATCGCCAAGCCTGCGACGGCCAAGCCTGCAACCGCCAAGCGCGACGACGGCGATGAGCGTTCCGCACGGCAGCGCCGTCAGGCCGGTGGCGCGGCGGGCGGCTATGGTGCCGCCGCGGGCATTGCGGCTGCCGCGAGCGCCGGCCGCGCCTCGGGTGGCGGGCAGATTTTCTGCAATGGCGGCAGTTGCCGCCCGGTCAACCGCGGCTGTCATCTCGAATATCGCGGCGGCGGCGGCCCCGGCAACGACGCCAATGCCGAGGTGTGCAACTAGGACCGCGCCATCGACGCCGTCGTCTCGGCACTTGCCGGGATGACGTCAGTTCGAGATCGCGCTTGCCGCGATGTTCACTGTCAGCGCCAGCAGCGCCGTGTTGTAGATGAACGACACGATGCCATGCGCGGTCGCGGTGCGGCGGATGGTCTTGTCGGTGATGCCGACGTCGGAGACCTGCGCGGTCATGCCGATCACGAACGAGAAATAAACGAAGTCCCAATAATCGGCGTGATCTTCCTTATCGCCGCTCGGAAACTGCAATCCGCCCGGCGGGTGCCGGTAATAATCATGGGCGTAATGCAGCGCGAAGGTCGTGTGCACGGCGGCCCATGAGAGCGCGATGGTGGCGATCGCGATGGTCAACTCCCACGCCCCGCGATGCGGGGTGCCGAGCTCAGACATGATCGCTGCGATGCTTGCGAAGGCGCCGATCGCCGTCACCAGCAGGATCACGAAGCGGCCGTCGTCCTGCATTGCGGCACTACGGCGGATGTGCTGCTGGTCGTTGCACAGCATCATCGCGTAGACCAGCACGAGATAAACCGCGATCAACGCATCCCAGCCGAACAGCAGCCGCGTCACCAGCCGGTGCGATCCCGGCAGCAGCAAGCAGACCAGGATGCCGGCAGCGAGCGCGATAAAGGTACGCGGCCGCGCGTAAATCAGCCGCATCGGCCGCGACATCTTGCGGAAGCGGACGAGGACGGGATCGTCTTTGTCGGTGGCCATGATGGCTCCAGCCCTCTCGCTCAACTCTCGTTGTCGCCGCGGCGGCGGCCTGCTCCCTCGCCCCGCTTGTGGGGAAAGGGTCGGGGTGAGGGGGAGCCTCCGCAAGGACGGTGAGAGCTGGATTCGCGAAGGCTCCCTCTCATCCGATATTCAAGCCGCGCCTGAATATCGACCTCTCCCCGCAAGCGGGGCGAGGTGAAGATCGTGCACTACATCAGTTCTTTCGCTCGGCGACGAAGCGCGCGGCGGCTTGCAGCACGGCGGCGCGGTCGCCGAAGATCGACACGGCGCCGTAGGCCCGCGCGAGCAGGTCGCGCACGCGCTGCTTGGCGCCTTCGATGCCGAGCTGGGTGACGAAGGTGGTCTTGCCGAGCGCTGCATCGGCGCCGGCCGGCTTGCCGAGGGCCGCCGCATCGCCTTCGACGTCGAGCAGATCGTCGGCGATCTGGAAGGCTTCGCCGAGCGCGCGGCCGTAATCGTCGAGCGCCTGATATTCCTTTTGCGAGGCCTGGCCGAGGATCGCGCCCGCGATGCAGCCGTAGCGCAGCAGCGCACCGGTCTTCATCTGCTGAATGCGGGCGACATCGATCGGCTCGTTGCCGCCAAAACGGCCTTCGCCGGCGAGATCGAGAATCTGGCCGCCGACCATGCCGCCGATGCCGGCGCAGCGCGCCAGCGCGCGCGTCAGCAGGAGGCGCACATTGGCGTCGCGGTGGATCTCATCGCGGGTGATGATGTCGAAGGCGAGCGTCAACAGGCCGTCGCCGGCGAGGATCGCGGTCGCGTCGTCGGTCTTCTTGTGCAGGGTGGGACGGCCGCGGCGCAGGTCCGAATTGTCCATCGCCGGCAAATCGTCATGGATCAGCGAATAGCAGTGGATGCATTCGAGCGCGGCGCCGGCGAGCAGGGCGGCCTCGCGGGGAACGCCGAACACGGCGGCGCTCTCGACCACCAGGAACGGCCGCAGACGCTTGCCGCCGTTGAGGCTCGAATAGCGCATTGCGTCCATCAGTCGCTTGGGACGAGCGATCTCATCGTGCAGGATGTCGTGCGCCAGCAGGCGTCCAAGCAGGGCTTCGGTGTCATCAGCGGTCTTGTCCAGGCGTTTGGCGAAATCGGACGGGGACGTGCCGGTCATCAAGAAGGGCTCCAGAACTAAAATTCGGCGGGACAATCCTTTATGCGCCCGCCCCAGTCAATCGTTTGGAAGGCCTAAAAAGTGCTGGAAAAGGCCCGAATTATCACAGACTTAATGGCGGGATCCGTGGCCGCGTTTCATTTTGCGCCGGAAAGGTCGATTTGCGCATCGTCAAGATCCTGCTGGTAGCGCTCATGGTCGTGGCTCTCGCGCCCTACGTGATCGCGCCGTTCTACCGCACCGGCCATCCGGTTTCGACGCTGATGGCCTGGCGGTCGCTCCGGGGTGCGCCGATGCATCGGGAGTGGATTGATCTGGCCGCGATGTCTCCCTCGCTGCTGCGATCGGTGGTGGCGGCCGAGGACGCCCATTTCTGCAAGCATCACGGCATCGATTGGGGCGCGCTGCGCGAGGCGATCGACGATGCGAAGGAGGACGGGACGCCCTTCCGGGGCGCCTCCACCATCACCCAGCAGGTGGCAAAAAATCTGTTCCTCTGGCAGGGGCGGGATTTTGTCCGCAAGGCGCTGGAATTCCCGCTGGCGCTGTGGATCGATTTTGTCCTGCCCAAGGCGCGAATCCTGGAGATTTACCTCAACATCGCCGAGCTCGGCCCGCAGGGCCAGTTTGGGGTCGAGGCGGCCAGCGCCTATGCCTTTGGCAAATCGGCGGCCAACCTCTCGCCCCGGGAGGCGGCACTTCTGGCCTCGATCCTGCCCAATCCGGTCAAACGGAGCGCCCGGACCCCCGGGCCTGGCGTCCGGCGGCTGGCGGGGACCTATGTGGCGAGGGCGCAGGCGAACTCGCTTTTGACCTGCTGGCGGGAAAATCGCTGATTTTGGGCCCTTTTCGGACGTATTTTCCGGTCCAAAAGCCTAGATTTACGGCCAGCCTTCCTCTATAAGCCCGGCCTTGATCGGCATTCAGCTCGCCTCGGTTTGCGGGTGCTGAGCCGTCCCCTCGCGGACGATGCCCTGACAACACCAATCCCTAGAGGATATTGAAATGGCCGTTCCGAGAAGAAAAACCTCGCCGTCGCGTCGTGGCATGCGCCGCTCGGCAGACGCCATCAAGAAGCCGACCTATGCGGAAGACAAGGACTCCGGCGAGCTCCGTCGTCCGCACCATCTCGACCTCAAGACCGGCATGTACAAGGGCCGTCAGGTCCTGAAGAAGAAAGAGTCCTGAATTTAGGACCTTTCTCCGGGCAGGATCATTTCGCCTGCCTGATTTCGGCCACCCAATGAGATATGACAATGACGGCGGCGGAGCTAATGCTTCGCGGCCGCATTGTCCTGTCCGGATATCTTGATCGAGAAGGCATTTCGCCGATGGTCGGTTTCCCGCTGCTCCTGATCCCGCTCGCGGTCTACAACATCATCGCCTTCCTGATGCCGTCCGTGTCCTTCACGGACGTGCTGTTCAAGGTGCCGATGATCACGGGCGAGACCTGGCCGGTCACGCTTGCCGACGTGATGCTCGCGCTCGGTATCGTGTTGCTGCTGTTAGAGGTGGTCAAAGGCGCGCGGCCCGGCTCGAAATTCCTGATGGATCATCTGCTGTCGCTGATCGTGTTCGGTGCTGCCGCGGCCGAGTTCGTGATGTGGCCCAAGTTCGGCAACTCCACCTATTTCCTGCTGGTGCTGCTCGCGATGGCCGATTTCCTCGGCGGTATCGCCCAGCGCACGCGCCGCCGCGTCACCTATGTCGCGGAGACGACAGTGCCGGCGCCGCGCAAGGCCAAGCGCCAGGTCGAAGCGGCAACGGACGATGTGGCGTCCGAACCCAAGTTCGAGCCGGTGTCTGCGCCGGCGGTGCCACCCGCGCCTTCAGCGCAGTCGGTCGCCGAATCCGTGCTGAAGGATCACCCCGCGCCGAAGCCGGTGAACCCGCCCTCGCCGGAAATTCCCTCGCCGGATTTGCAACCGGGCAACGGCACGCCGCCGTCTCCCGACGCGCCGCGCTGATCCTTCAAACCACCTGCCGCGTGCGCGCGGTGACGCTCGGAAGCGGGCGCTTGCTGCCATAGGCCGTCTGCGCATCTTCGGAAGAGGCGCGGCGGAGCCGGCTGGACTGGGGCAGGTGCTCGGCATTGGCAATGAGTTGGGTGACGAAGCTCGGATCGGGACGGGGCAGCGGCGCCTTGTGGACCCACTGCAACGTCGGCAGCAGCGGCACCAGGGCCGTGCCCGTGCCGTTGTCCGCGCAGTTCGGTCGATCAGTACTTAACATCGCAATCACCGTTGATCCGGCGAGGCCTGTCGCGTTTCGAGACGCCGGCGCCGGTGCGTGTCATGTACTCGCAAGGCCTATGCCGGCCGGGCCGGTTTGGTTCCGCGGGCCTGCGAAACATGGTCTCCAAATTGTTCATGAACTTTGCCTAGAGTCGGAGTCGAATCTGGCCGTATTCTGTGCCGACTCAGGACTCCCTGCTGTCCCGAAACGAGGCGATTTTGACCCCTGCATTGCCGCAAGCCTCCGACATCCTGGCCGCTCTTGGTCAGGCCGTTTTCGCCTGGGACATCGCCAGCGATTCCATCGTGTGGGGTGAGCAGGTCGCCAGCGTCTTTCCCGGCATCCCGGCCGAGCGGCTCGCGACTGGCGCCGAATTCGCCAAGCTGATCGAGCCCGCGCAGACGCTGCGGACCGCCGCGCTGGCGCAGACCTCGCCGGTGCACGGCGCCGACGGCACGCCCTATCGGGTCGAATATGGCGTGCGCATGAGCGCCGCCGATCCCGTGGTCTGGATCGAGGAGACCGGCCGCTGGTTCGCCGGCCCCGATGGCCGCCCGGTGCGCGCGATCGGCTCCATCCGCATCAACAATGAGCGCCACGCCCGCGACGAGGAATTGACCAAGCTGGCTCGGCTCGATCCGCTGACCGGTGAGCTCAATCGTTCCCACCTGATCGCGGCGCTGGCCGAGGCGATCGAGGAGACGACCCGCTTCCGCTCGACCGCAGCCTTCATGCTGGTCGGCATCGATCATCTCGCCCGCGTCAACGACGCTTTCGGCTTCGACGTCGCGGACGCCGTGATCCTCGACGTGGCCAAGCGCATCCGCGCCCGCCTGCGCGGCGGCGACGTGCTCGGCCGTTTCTCCGGCAACAAGTTCGGCCTGATCCTGAAGAACTGCACCGTCGATGACATGAACGTCGCCGCCGAGCGCTTCCTTGCCGGCATCCGCGACGAGGTGGTGCCGACCAAATCCGGCCCGGTCTCGGTCACGGCGTCGATCGGCGCGGTCAGCGTGCCGCGCTATGCCCGCAGCACCGACGAGGCCGTCAATCGCGCCCATGAGACGCTGGACGCGGCAAAACAACGCCGCGTCGGTTCGTTCGCGGCGTGGCGCCCGGATGCTGCGCGCGACGCACAGCGCCGCGTCAACATCCGTGTCACCGACGAGATCGTCACCGCGCTGAACGAGCGCCGCATCAAGCTCGCCTATGAGCCGGTGGTCGCGGCCGCCTCGCGCGAGTGCGCGTTCCACGAATGTCTGGTGCGGATGGACCAGGGCGACGGCCAGGTGCTGCTGGCGCCCGACATCGTGCCGGTTGCCGAACGGCTCGGCTTGATCCGCCTGGTCGATCACCGCGTGCTCGAGCTCGTGGTCGCCGAGCTTGCGGCCGCGCCCGACATCTGCCTCAGCCTCAACATCTCGCCTGATACGACGATGGATCCGGACTGGTGGGCTGGAATTGAGTCGCTGATGCTGGCCCATCCCGGCGTCGCCGAGCGGCTGATCGTCGAGATCACCGAGACGGTCGCGATCCAGGACATCGATGACGTGCGCGGCTTCGTCACGCGGCTGAAGAATTTCGGCAGCCGCATCGCCATCGACGATTTCGGCGCCGGCTACACCTCGTTCCGAAACCTGCGCAAGCTCGGCGTCGACATCGTCAAGATCGACGGCGCCTTCGTGCAGAACATCACCCGTTCCGCCGACGACCGCGCCTTTGTGCAGACCCTGATCGACCTCGCCCGCCGCCTCGACATCAAGACGGTTGCCGAGTGGGTGCAGGACGAAGAGGCCGCCGCCATGCTGCGCGACTGGGGCTGCGACTACATCCAGGGCCGCCTGATCGGGCTCGCCTCAGCCGACCGCCCATGGGGCACGCCGCCGGACAGCGCACTGCCAGCGGCAGGATAGAGCTGCGTCCCTTGCTTCGTCGGATAACGACGAGCTGCGCGGGGCTTTCCGCATGCTCGCTGTCATCGCCCGACTTGATCGGGCGATCCAGTATTCCAGAGACAGTTGTGTTTAAGCCGAGAGGCCGCGGCGTACTGGATGCCCCGGTCAAGCCGGGGCATGACAGCTGAGTGGGAGGCGCGCAGCTACGCGACGCAAATACCGGGCACCGCGATCTTCTGGAACAGATGCGGGCTTGCGACTGCGGATGCGGGGTAGGCGGCGATCTTTGCGCGGAATTCCGGGTGGGTGAAAGCGGCGCGGAAATGCGCGTTGGATTCCCACACTGCGTAATTCAGGTAGGTCGGGCTGTCGCCGACGGCGCGGTGAAGCTGGGTGGAGATGAAACCGGGCTGGCGCTTCATGAAGGCGGCGTCGTCCTGCCACGTCTTGAGGAAGCTCTGCTCATCCTCGGCGTCGAGCGTGAACACGTTGACGAGCACCACGGGGCCGGTTTCGAGCGCGATCTGACGGTCGATCGGGAAGGCAGGGTCGAGGGGACGCATGAGGGGCATGACATTGCTCCGGTCAAGTTGGTGTCATAATGTCAATTCGACAGTCCCGGATATAGGCAATTGACATCATGATGTCAATACGGAGCAGTGGTGCCAAATGACCAAGACCAAGCGGACCCCGGCGGGCGAAGCCCTGACCGGCCTCATCCTCGACCTGTTCCGCGCCAACAGCCTGCTTCTGACCGCTGGCGATCGGCTGGTGACATCGCTCGGCCTCACCAGTGCGCGCTGGCAGATCCTGGGGGCGATCGCCGACGCCGAGCGCCCGGAGCCGGTCGCCTGGCTCGCCCGCAATCTCGGCGCCAATCGCCAGAACGTGCAGCGCATCGTCAACGACCTCGCGCGGGATGGTCTCGTCGTGTTCGAGACCAACCCGCATCACCGCCGGGCGCAGCTCGTGGTGCTCACCGACAAGGGCAGGCAGGTCTACGACGCCGCCGGCCGGTTGCAGGTCCCGTGGGTCAACGGCCTTGCGGATGGATTGTCGGTCAGGGATATCGACGTGGCCCATCGCGTCGTGACCGCACTGCGAGCCGGTCTGAAAGACGCCGGTGAAGCGAACGAGTAAGCAAGCGAGGCGCCGGGGGACACGAGGCGTACATCGTGTGAGCCCATTTCGGACTCAAATCCGCCGCCGACTCAATCGATGTATCCAAATGCGGTTGGAGGCATGTCCTGAGTTGGGGAATTTGCCATGAGTGATGAAGATTTAATGCGTCATAAGCTGATTTCCACTGCCGAAGATATCGTGCGTGATGAGTCTTTCGAACTCTTGTCGCAGCAGCTCTGCGAAGGCGCTAGCTTTTCGGACGATGAATCCCCGTCGAACGACGTTTTTTTGCTTCTTGAGGAGAATGCGCGGCTTCGTGCGCTTGCCATCAGCCTTTCCAGCCTGGTCGGAGACCTCTCCGAACGGGAGTGGAGCAATGCGCTCGCATCGGCCGATCGTGCCACGCTCAATCGCCTGAGGTCGTGTCGGGCGTAACGATAGAGAGAGCGGCGAGGTGAAGCGGAGCGTCACGCCACGCGCCTGACCGCGTTCAGTCGCTCGATCGTGCGTCCGACCTCGGCTGCCGGGCACGGCCTGCCGAAATAGTAGCCCTGGACTGCGGTGCAGCCGCATTCGCGGACGAAGTCGAGCTGCTCGATGGTCTCGACACCTTCCGCCGTGGTCTCGACGCCGAGCACGGAGCCGAGGCTGGCGATGGTGCGGACGATGGCGACGCTCTCCGGGCTTTCGCCGAGCGTGCCGACGAAGGAACGGTCGATCTTGATGCGGTCGAACGGAAACTTGCGCAAATAGCTCAGCGAGGAATAGCCGACGCCGAAATCGTCGAGGCTGACGCGCACGCCAAGAGCGCGGAGCTGGTGCAGGATCTCGATCGTCGCCTCGCTGTCGTCGAGCAGCGCCGTCTCGGTGACCTCGAGCTCGAGCCGCTGGGGCGGCAAACCGGCTTCCGCAAGCGCGCTCGTGACCATCGCGACCAGTCCGCGCGAGCGGAACTGCACCGGCGACAAATTGACCGCGACGGTGACATCGGGCCAGGACGCCGCTGTCGCACAGGCCGTGCGCAGCACCCATTCGCCGATCGGGACGATCAGCCCGTTCTCTTCCGCGAGAGGAATGAATTCGGCCGGCGAGACCAAGCCGCGCGAGGGGTGTTTCCAGCGCAGCAGTGCTTCGAAGCCGGTAAGCTCGGTGGTGTCGAGCCGCACCTGCGGCTGGAACACGAGGTGAAATTCGCGGGCTTCAAGCGCGCTACGCAGATCGTGCTCCAGCGCGTGCCGGCCGCGCGCCTGTTCCTCCATCTCGGGCTCGAACAGCTGGTAGGCGCCGCGGCCCTTTGCCTTGGCCTGGTACAGCGCGAGGTCGGCGCATTTCATCAGCTCGTCGGCATCGAGCCCGTGATCGGGCGCGATCGCGATGCCGACCGAAACGCCGACATGGATCGACTGGCTTTCCAGCGGCGGCGGGTGGCCGATGATCTCGACCAGGCGGCGGGCGAGCCGTTCCGCCGATTGTGGCTGCGGTCCGCGCTGGAGAACGGCGAACTCGTCGCCGCCGAGGCGGGCGACGGTGTCATGCTCGCCGACATTCTCCTTCAGCCGCGCCGCGACCCAGCGCAGAAGCCGATCGCCGGCGGCGTGGCCGAGGCGATCGTTGACGGTCTTGAAATTATCGAGGTCGAAGCACAGCACGGCCATCGCTCCGCCGGCGATCGCGACCTGGTTCAGTCCCTCGCCCATTTTCTCGCGGAACAGCGTGCGGTTGGGCAGGTCGGTGAGTGAATCGTGCTGCGCCATGTGCGCCACGCGGGCCTGGGCCTTGTGGCGCTCGGTGACGTCCTCATAGGTGACAACCCAGCCGCCGTGCTCCATCCGCTTGTGATTGAGCTTGATGATGCGGCCGTCGTTCAGGTGACGGTGCAGCGTGTGTTCGCCCTCGCGCAGCCTTTCGACATAGTCGGCATAGATCCTCGCGGCGGTCGTGTTCGGATGGATGCCGAGGTCGCAGCTATGCTCCATGATCTCGCGCATCGAGACGCCGGGCTTCACGACATCGGGCGACAGCCCATACATCTCGATGTAGCGGCGATTGCAGACGATGACGCGCAGGCTCGCATCGAGCATGCACAGGCCCTGGCTCATGTTGTTCAGCGCCGCGTCGAAGCGGCGGTATTGCTCGCTCAGCTCTTCGATCGCGCGCTCGCGGTCGGTGATGTCCTCGTAGGTGGCGACGAAGCCGCCCTCGGGCAGCGCGCAGTAGCGCACCGAGATCACGGTGTCGTTCGACATGCGCCGGCGCATCGGCGAGGAATCGTGGTTCGCGATCCTCGCGCTGGCGGCTTCCAGCAGCTGTTGCGGACTGTATTCGGAAACGAACGCCCCGTTCACCATCGACCGCTCGATCAGCTCGCCGAGATGCGTGCCAGGCCTGGTTTCCTCCGGCGACAGCCGATAGATCTTGCGGTAGGTGGTGTTGCAGACGCGCAGGCGCATGTCGCTGTCGTAGAAGGCGAGCCCGTGCGCCATGTTCTCCAGCGCCGCATCGAGGATGAAGTTCTGTTGCCGCAGCGCTTCTTCGTACTGCAGCCGCTCGGTGACGTCCTCATGCACCGTCACCCAGCCGCCGTCGGGCAGGAAGCGGGACACCGCCTGCACCATCCGGCCGTCATAGCGCATCACCAGCAGGCTCTTCGCCTTTCTGCTGCGCACATCCTCCAGCCTGGTGTCATGGAACTCGTCGGCCGGCATGCCCGGCAGGTTGCCGCGCGACATCCAGTGTTCGATCACTGAGCAATGCGAGACGCCCGGCTTCACGATATCGGGGTCGAGATTGTAGAGGTTCAGAAACCGCTCATTGCAGACGACGACACGGCTGTCGCCATCGTACATGATGAGGCCGTGCGACATGTTGGCGAGCGCGTGCTGGCTGCGCTCCGTCTGCACGCGTAATTCCGCCTCGAGCCGGGCGAGGCGGCTGACGTCATCGCAGATCGTCATCCAGCCGCCGCCGGGAAGCGGCTTCAGCTCGAGCGCCATGACGAGTCCGCTCGCGAGTATCTGTTCGGTGCGGAACGGTTGACCAGCCGCGATCTGCTTCACGCGCCGGCCATAGAGCGCATCGAGTTCGCTGACAGGAAAGTTGCCGAGCGCCGCGCTGTGGGCGAGCACGTCGCGATAGCTGGTGCCGACCCGCACGATGTCGGCCGACATGTTGAACAGCGTGAGGTAGCGCTGATTGACCAGCACGATCCGGTTGTCGGCGTCGTAGACGCAGACGCCCTGCTCCATGTGATCGAGCGCAAGCTGGCTCAGCCCGACGAGGGCCTGCGGGCCCTCTGCGCGGCGTGCACCAAGCTCGTTATCGCGGATCGGCGTCATGGGATCGACGGGTCTCGGCCGGCAATAGACTTAACGCAACGTAGTTCAGCCACTGAGCGTAGCGAAGAGGCCGGAAAATTCCCTTAAGCGCAGTAGTTTACGGAGGGTGACTGGGGATGCGGAGCGGCGTGCGCCAAGCGCGCGAATGCCGAGATATCTGCAAGCCAGAGTTGGCCGTAAGCGCACGACAAACTCCGCTGTCGTCCCTGCCTAGTGCGCAATTGCGCACGGGCGCAGGGACCCATAACCCCAGGGAGAAATTTGGCGAAGACTGATCCTGAATGGTCTTCCCGCGGTACCGGCGTCTGGGCTCACAGGTAGATCACGCGGTATGGGTCCCTGCGCCCGTGCGCAATTGCGCACTAGGCAGGGACGACAGCGGATGTTTGGGTCGAGTGTCCCCTACGGCCCGTACAGCACGAGTTCCGTGTCCGTGAGGTCGCCGAGCTGCGGCCGGTGCGGACCCTTGAAATACTTGCGCCCGCGCCGCTCGGTGTAGATGCCGGCGAGGCCGGGAATCGGGCCATTGGAATCGATCGCCACCGAGATCTTGCCGAGTCGCAGCAGCAGCCGGCCGATGCGGCCTGCGCAGGCGGCGTATTCGGCGGCGCTGCGGCAATAGATCAGCTTCATCGCCGGCGGTGCGATGAAGCCGCGGCGGATGCGCACCGGCTGCAGGATGAAGGGGAACGTCCCCTTCGGCGTGCGGCAGACCAGGCTGAGGCAATTGTAGCGGGCATGCCGCGTGAGGAGCTGCGTCTCGTCGTCGGTCAGCCCTTCGATCGTCTTGGCGTGCTGCGAGATGACCTCGATCTTGCTCCAGCGCGGAGGGCGCGCGAGTGCAGGCACGGAGAAGAAGATGCCGTGGCAATAGGCACGAAAGCCCTGCGTCTCGATGATCGGCCAGGTCCACGGCGCCGGGCTGATGTTGAGATAGGTGACATCCTTGTGCCGCTGCGCGATCTTGGTCAGCAGCGGGGCGTAGTTGCGGTAGGCCGGATCGACATACCAGCTCGACAAATTGCACTGGATGGCGGCCTCTTCGCCGTGCTTTCGCGCCGTGTAGATCAGCAGCAGCACGCCGACGGGCGCGCCGTCATTGTCGAGCATGTAGCCGAAGCGCGGATAGCCCTCCGGCACGGGCCGGAAGGCCTGCCGGCGCAGACCCTGGATCCAGTAATTGCGCGAGCGGCCGACGAAGCCGCGCGTCAGCAGGTCCGCGACCGCATCGACGTCGGCCTCGGTGATCTCGCGGCATCGGACCTTGGTGTGGATCACGCTCGTTTTACCCGTGGAAATGGGAGGCCTCGTTCGCTCTATCGTTTCAGCACGATCTATTCGGAAAACCGACCCGCACTTTTCCGGATCATGCTCTAGCGCCAGCCTTCACCATGGGCATCGGCCGTGGCTAACGGCTGCATGCCCATGATCTCCCGCACCTTGGCGGGCCAAGCGGCGAGATCCGTGCCGTGGGTGTGGAACATGGCGACGGCCAGGCGGTCCATGCCGAAGGCGACGCAGCCGGTATGCGCGGGTTCGCCATTGGCGTCCTGGATGCCCCAGGTCGTGCCAAAATGTTCGCGGTGATAGTTGAAGCTCATGCAGGCGGTCGGCTGATCCTCCGAGCGGAGCGGGATCAGGAGCTCGAACTTGAGCTGCTGCTGCTTCTGGCTCACCGCCTTGATCTGGCCGACGCGGCCGAAGAAGGGGTCGCTGGCGTAGTCGACGCGGAAGGTCAGGCCGAGGTCGCGGGCGATCGCCTGCGCGCGCACCATCCAGCGCTCGCGGAAATCGGCGACGTCGTCGGGGCTGCCGATGCAGACATATTCGCGCATCCGGAACGATTGCAGCCGGTCGAGATGTTTCGACGGCTCGCGGCGGAAGCAGTCGGCAGCGACGTCGAAGCGCAGGCCGCCCTTCGGCAAAGGTCCGCGGCTCGCCGCGATCGGATAGACCGGGTAGCACGCGGCGGGCGACAGCACGAGGTCGGCCGGCGAGAGCGATGAAGTCCAGTCGCCGCCGGCATCGAAGCGGCTCACCGCCGCGTTGATCTCGCGTTCGGTGCCGTGCAGGCCGCAGACGCAGCCGAGCAGGTTCGGAAAGCTCTTGAGATAGCCGGATTTCTCGAGCTGGGCCCGGCTCATCACCGGCGGAAAGCGCATGACCTCGGTGCCGGTCTCGCGATGGTTCGTGATCAGCGCGGCCAGCCGCTCGACGACGCCCTCATAGAGCGCGGTGCGGGCGTAAACGCCGTCCGAGCCCATGGGGTGGAACAGCTTGTCGGCGAGATGATCGAGCGGATCTGCGATTTGCGGCGCGGTCTCGGGCGAGCTGGGGAGAACAGCAATGTTCATGTTCGACTTCCTGCTATCTGAAATTGTTCTTTTTGGCCGAAAGGCACGTCAGTCGCGAAGGCTTTCTAGTCTCGAAGGCTTGCCGGAATGCCGCTCATCAGCGTCGAAGTGGCGGCGTTGGCGAGAATGCGGTCGTTGTTGATCATGATCGGCGAGGACAGCACGTCGCGCAGGTGGCGGCCCATGGTGAACTCGCCATCGTTGCGGTAGCCGGAGAGGCCCGCGGTGCGCATCGCATGCATCACGGTCTCGACCGCGAGCTCGGAGGCTTGCACCTTCAACAGCGTGATCGAGGACTGGAAATCGAGCGAGCTCAGCGCGCGCTCGTCATGCTCGGCGCGGGCAAAGGTGTCGACATTGGCTGCGATCAGCGCGCGCAGCTTGGCCAGCGACATCTTCGCGGCAGTGAAATGCGCCGCGGCCGGCGGCATCTGGCCGCCCGAGGTGCGGGCCGCCTTGCGAACGAAAGCCTGAGCACGGGTCACGGCCGCGGCGGCGATGCCGGCCCAGGCCGAGGACCAGCACAGATGCGCGAACGGCGTCATGGTCTGGGCATGGATCTTGTCATAGGATTCCGGGAAGATGCGGTCGGCCGGGCAATCGACCTTCAGCTCGAAGCCGGTCGAGCAGGTGCCGCGCATGCCGAGCGTCTCCCAGCCCTGCGTCTGCTTCAGCGAATAATCGTCCTTGGCGAGCGCCAGCAGAACCTGGTCGGAGGCGGCGGCCTCGGTGGCGCGGCGGGCGATGGTGACGAGGCCGTCGGCCTCCGCACCGTAGGAGATCACGGTGGCGTCGCGCACCAGCGAGACTGCGTCGCCGGCGTGGTCGACTGCCGCGGCGCTGGCGCGAATGTTGCCGCCGTTCTGGCCTTCGGTGGTGGAGGAGGCGAGCAGCCACTGGTCGCGGGCGACCCGGCGCATCATCGTTTCCATCCAGGGGATGCCATGGCCGTGCCTGATGACACAGGCGACCTTGGTCGTGTGCATCGCATAGATCATCGCGGTCGAGGCGCAGGCGCGCCCGAGCGTGTAGCAGATATCGGTGACGTCGTAGATCGAGGCACCGAAGCCGCCGAACTCGACCGGGATCATGACGCCGAGCAGTTTCTGCTCACGCGCGACCTCGAAAGCCTTGTGAGGGAAGCGGGCGCCGCGATCGACCTCGTCCGCATCGGCAGCCGCCGCAGCGGCTGTCCGGGTAGCGCGTTCGATGAGGGAGGGGCCGTGTTCGAGAAAGCTCGTTTGCGTTTCGTCGACAGTGAGGACTGCTTCACGCACGTTCATACTCGTCCGCCTCCGGTTTGCCGTTCAGGATCGCCGGCATCATTCGCGATGCCGTGCAAGCGATCCTCCGACCATTTTGCTTGTGAGACGAGGCTACGGATTTAATTCAAATTCGTCGATGAAATAGAGGGTAAACAAAGCCAAATTCCGAACGAACAGTTAAGTTCGGGTTGTTTGCATCACCGACAATTCCGCGGTCGCGTTAGGGATCTGGAAGAACTCGGAATTCCAGACAATCTGAGTCATCGTTTACTAAGAAAGGCGAAGTAATGGTGGCGCCCATTGTGGGATCGGCCCGTCGCGCCCATCGTAGCCGGCAACCGGTCCGACCGTTGAATAGACAGATGGGAATTTACCGATGCAGGCCTTCGATACCGACGTGCGCGATCGCATCATCAAGCTGGTGAAGGGCATCCTCGAGCAGAACTCGCTCACCGCGGACATCACACCACAGGCGAAGCTCGTCGATGCGGGTCTGACCTCGATGGACATGGTCAATCTGATGCTCGGCGTCGAAGCCGAGTTCGACTTCACCATCCCGCAGTCCGAGATCACGCCCGAGAATTTCCAGTCGGTCGAGACGCTGGAGCGGATGGTCGCGACCCAGCTGCAGCTGGCGGCGGCGGCCTAATTAGACGTACCTATCACTCCCCGGGTCGTCCCTGCGAACGTCGGGGACGACACTGAGAGCGAGGCGAGCACTCCAGGCTCCTCACAGCACCGGCATCGCCCCACCGCCCCCGTTTCAAAATCGCCGCAAAACTGGCATAGCTTAACCATGTCGCACATAGCTGACAGGGTGGAGCAGGCATGACGCAGGCGGTATTGGGCATCATTGGTGGCTCCGGCATCTACGATCTGCCGGGTCTCGAGGGCGCGCGCGAAGAAGTGATCAAGAGCCCCTGGGGCGAGCCGTCGGCCCCTCTGCGGCGCGGCTCGATTGCCGGCCTGCCGATCGTGTTCCTGCCGCGGCACGACAAGGGTCACCGGCTCTCGCCCTCCGACATCAATTATCGCGCCAACATCGATGTTCTGAAGCGGGCCGGCGTCACCGACTTGATCTCGCTCTCGGCCTGCGGCTCGTTCAGGGAGGAGCTGTCACCCGGCACCTTCGTTCTCGTCGACCAGTTCGTCGATCGCACCCACAAGCGCGAGAGCTCGTTCTTCGGCAGGGGATGCGTCGCGCATGTGTCGATGGCGCATCCGGTCTCGCCGCGCCTGCGCATCCATCTTGCGGCGGCAGCTGAAGCCGAGGGCATCGCGTTTGCGCGCGGCGGCACCTATGTCTGCATGGAGGGGCCGCAATTCTCCACCTACGCGGAAAGCATGACCTACAAGACATCGGGCTATTCCGTGATCGGCATGACCAACATGCCCGAGGCGAAGCTCGCGCGTGAGGCGGAGATCTGCTACGCCACGGTCGCGATGGTGACGGATTTCGACTGCTGGCATCCCGACCACGACGCCGTCACCGTCCAGGACATCATCCGCGTGCTGACCTCGAACGCCGACAAGGCGAAGGCGCTGGTGGCGCGGCTCGCGACGGATTTTCCGCGCGAGCACGAGCCGTGCCCGATCGGTTCGGACCGCGCGCTCGACACCGCGTTGATCACGGCGCCCGAGGCGCGCGATCCCGAGCTCTTGAAGAAGCTCGATGCGGTGGCCGGGCGCATCCTGCGGGCGTGATACGAAAGGCAGAATGCCATGAAGGTTGACGGCAAGCATTTCCGCAGCATCTGGCGCGAGCGCGATGGCTGGTCGGTCGGCGCGATCGACCAGCGCCGCCTGCCGCATGAGTTCGTCATCGCGAAGCTGACTTCATGCGAAGACGCTGCGGTCGCCATTCGCGACATGCTGGTGCGCGGCGCGCCGCTGATTGGTGCAACCGCGGCCTACGGCATGGCGCTCGCCATGCGCGAGGACTCATCCGACGCTGGCCTCAAGCGCGCCTATGACACGCTGGTCGTGGCGCGGCCGACCGCGATCAATCTGAAATGGGCGCTGGACGAGATGCGCACGGCGCTCGCCCCGGTCGATCCGGTTGAACGGGCGGAGGCGGCCTATGCGCGCGCCGACGAGATCGTCGAGCAGGACGTCGAGATCAACCGCGGCATCGCCGGCAACGGCTTGAAGCTGATCGAGGCGATCGTCGCAAGGAAGAAGCCGGGCGAGACGGTCAACGTGCTGACCCATTGCAATGCCGGCTGGCTTGCCACCGTCGACTGGGGCACCGCGACGGCGCCGATCTATCTGGCGCATGAGCGTGGCATCAAGATCCATGTCTGGGTCGATGAGACCCGTCCGCGCAACCAGGGCGCCTCGCTCACGGCCTGGGAGCTCGGTCATCACGGCGTGCCGCACACGGTGATCCCCGACAACACCGGCGGGCACCTGATGCAGCACGGCATGGTCGACCTCGCCATCGTCGGCACCGACCGCGTCGCCGCCAATGGCGATGTCTGCAACAAGATCGGCACATATCTGAAGGCGCTTGCAGCACACGACAACGGCGTGCCGTTCTATGTCGCACTGCCGTCGCCGACGATCGATTTCGCCGTTGATGACGGCATCCGCGACATTCCGATCGAGCAGCGCAGCGGCACGGAGGTGACCGACATGACCGGCCGCACCGCGGATGGCCGGCTGGAGACGGTGCGCATCGTGCCGGAGGGCTCGCCGGTCGCGAATTACGCGTTCGACGTGACGCCGGCGCGGCTGGTCACTGGTCTCATCACCGAGCGCGGTGTGCTGAAGCCGGATAGAGCATCGCTGGCGGCTGCCTTTCCGGAGCGGATCGCCGCCGCGGCGGAATAGGCTGCCGTAAGGTGGGCAAAGGCGCGAAAGCGCCGTGCCCACCATCTGCTTGTGGTGGGCACGCTCCGCTTTGCCCACCCTACGGCTTCGTGCCTCGCAACGATGAGCCAGCCTACCCCAACTTCAGCCCCGTCGCCGCCTCAAGCTCCGCAATCGCCTGCGCCCCACTCGCCACCTTGATCGTGGTCATGCCCATCTCGCGCGCGGGTTTTAGATTGACGCCGAGATCGTCGAGATAGACGCACTTCTTCGGATCGACCTTCAGCGTCTCGACCATCATCCTGTAGATGCGCGGGTCGGGCTTGCGCAAGCCGATCTTGGCGGATTCGACGACGTGGTCGAACAGAACCATCACCTCGGCGATGTAGAGTGAGCGCCCGGTCATGCTGCCGATCGCGTTGGCAGGCAGATTGTTGGTGATGCAGCCGGTCTTGAATTGCGCCTTGATGCGCTTGAGGGCCTCGACCATCTCGGGACGCAGATCGCCCTGAAGCAGCGGCAGCACGTCGCGGCCGCGCACCTCCGCGCCGAGCGCGCGAGATTCCTCGGCGAAAAGCTTGTCGAAGGTGTCGATATCGACCTCGGCCCGCTCGAACTTGGCCCAGGCGTTTTCCAGATGATTGGCGGCGTTGGTGCGCCGGATGATGTCGACGGGGAGACCGCGCTCGGTCTCGTACCGCGCGAACGCCTCGAACGGCGAGCTCGTCAGCACGCCGCCAAAATCAAAGATCACAGCCTCGATCGTCAAGATCCCGCCCTCGTCAATTCCTTCCCAAGAGCGCTAGCATGCGCTATCGGCAAGGGCCAGTCTGAAGCAATCCCGCCGTCACCGATGCTGACGCCAAGGCGTGTTCCCATGAAGAAGCTTGCAACCCTCATCGCAGCCGCGCTGCTGCTCGCCACGCCCGCACACGCCATCGTCGGCGGCGGCACGCCGCAGGCCGATGGTGTCGCGCGCGCGGTCGTCACCATCGTCGGCTCGCGGGGCAATTTCTGCACCGGCAGCCTGATCGCCCCGAAGGTCGTGCTGACGGTTGCCCACTGTGTGCAGCCCGGCGCGGACTACAAGATCGTCGATCGCGGCGCTGACGGTGCGCCGCAATTGCTGAACGTGCGCACCGTCGCGATCCATCCCAACTTCAACATGCAGGCAATGCAGGCGCACCGCGCCACCGCGGACGTGGCATTGTTGCAACTGGAAATTCCACTCAAGGGAAAATCGACGGTGTCGGTCGGTGCGCCGACTATTCCAATCCAGGTTGGCAGCCGCTTCGTCATCGCCGGTATCGGCGTCACCGTCCGTGGCGACGGCAAGAGCGGCGGCGCGACGCGCGTCGCCGGGCTCGTGGCCACGGGCCAGCCCGGCACGTTCCAGATCCGGCTGGTCGATCCCGTAACCAACGGTGTTCGCGACGGAATTGGCGCCTGCACCGGCGATTCCGGCGGTCCGGTGTTCGAGGACAAGCCGAACGGCCCGGTGCTTGTCGGCGTCATCAGCTGGTCCACGGGGCCGAACGGCGCCGCCGGCTGCGGCGGATTGACCGGCGTCACGCCGCTCACGCTCTATCGCGACTGGATTTTGCAGACCGCGCGGAGCTGGGGTGCGGCGTTATAGTTTGACCGCGAATTGATCTATGTCATTTTGAAGTGGAAGCGCGATGGGTGACCATGCCCGTCGCGGAGGAAACGCGCCGTCCGGTCAAGGGCGGCCACAAAAACAAGCAAGGCATAGAAGCAACAATGAATGTCGCTGTCCGCAGTCACGCCACAACCAAGCAGGCCTCTGAACATTTCGACGTGCTGATCGTCGGTGCCGGCATCTCCGGCATCGGCAGCGCCTATCACATCGAAAAGCAGCTTCCCGGCACGAGCTACGTCATCCTGGAGACGCAGGCGACGTTCGGCGGCACGTGGAGCACGCATCGCTATCCCGGCATTCGCTCGGACAGCGATCTCCATACCTTCGGCTACAGTTTCAAGCCCTGGGTCGGACCGCCGATCGCGACCGCCGAGGAAATCCTCGCCTACATGAACGAGGTGATCGACGACAACGATATCGCCCGACACATCCGCTACAAGCACCAGATCAATTCCGCGAGCTGGTCGAGCGAGCAAAATCTCTGGACCATCGAGGCGACAACGACCGACACCGGCGAGGCGAAAACGTTCACCGCCAACTTCCTCTGGATGTGCCAGGGCTATTATCGCCATTCCGAAGGCTACACGCCGGAATGGAAGGGCATGGACCGCTTCAAGGGCCGCATCGTCCATCCGCAGAGCTGGCCCGACGATATCGACCTCGTGAACAAGAAGGTCGTCGTGATCGGCTCCGGCGCGACCGCGGCGACGCTGGTGCCGAACATCGCCGACGCCTGCGCGCATGTCACCATGTTGCAGCGCTCGCCGACCTATTTCCGGCTCGGCCGCAACGCCATCGAGATCGCCGAGGAGCTGCGCCGGCTTCAGGTCGACGAGGAATGGATCCACGAGATCGTCCGCCGCAAAATATTGTTCGAGCAGGATGCTTTCACAAAGCTCTGCATTGCCAAGCCGGAGCAGGTGAAGAAGGATTTGATCGACCAGATCCGCGCGGTTCTCGGGCCGGACTACGACGTCGAGACGCATTTCACGCCGACCTACCGGCCGTGGCGGCAGCGTATCGCCTTTGTGCCCGACGCCGATCTGTTCAAGGGCATCGCCAGCGGCAAGGCCTCCGTCGTCACCGATGAGATCGAATGTTTCGTCGAGAACGGCATCCAGCTCAAGTCCGGCAAGCTGCTGGAAGCCGACGTCGTCGTCACCGCAACCGGCTTCAATCTTGCGGCGCTCGGTGACATCGCCTTCGAGATCGACGGCAAGCCGCTCGCCTTCGGCGACACCGTGACCTATCGCGGCATGATGTTCACGGGCGTGCCGAACATGGTCTGGGTGTTCGGCTATTTCCGTGCGAGCTGGACGCTGCGCGTCGACGTCGTCGCCGATTTCGTCTGCCGGCTGCTCGGCCACATGAAGGCCAAGGGCACGAAGAAGGTCGAAGTCAGGCTGCGGCCTGAGGACCACAACATGCCGATCCTGCCCTGGATCGATCCGGAAAACTTCAATCCCGGCTACATCATGCGCAACATGGACCTGCTCCCCAAGCGCGGCGACAAGCCGGAATGGCAGCACAGCCAGGATTACTGGACCGAGAAGGACGAGATCCCGAAGACGGATCTGGACGACGGAGCGTTTGTTTACGGGTGAGGGGCCGTCGGAGTAGGGAACGTTAGAAGCCCCCCACACTCGGCTGTCGTCCCGGGGCGCGGAAGCGAGCCCGGGACCCATACTCCCAGGCAGTGGTCATAGGGTTGGCTGGTCACTCCGAGTCTTCACCAAACCACTTCCTGTGGTTATGGGTCCCGGGCTCGCTTCGCGCCCCGGGACGACACTGTTGGTTGGGTGAACGGCGCACCAACTCATCTGCAGTGCTGCTACGAATTCCTTCGCGTCGCATTCGTTGCAATCGCGGCCGCCGCGGTCCGGTTCTCCACGCCGAGCTTGGCGTAGATCTGCTCCAGGTGCTTGTCCACGGTGCGCGGGCTCAAGCCCAGGATCTGCGCGATATCGCGGTTGGTCTTGCCCTTGCTGAGCCAGGCCAGCACTTCGCCCTCGCGGGTGGTGAGGCCGAGCTCGCTGGTGAATTCGGGTGGCAGCGCAGTGCCGGACTCCTTGGACAGCCGCAGCAGGAACTCGTTCGGCGCGGTCTCGCCCATGTAGTAGAGCCGCAGTTGCGGATTGTCGGGCAGGGGAGCCGCCTGCGACTTCGAGCTGCCCTTGTCCTTCGCCTGCTCCAGCCATTGCAGGAGTGATGGCGGCAGGACGAAGTCGTCGGCCTGCGCGCCATGATGATCGGCCAGCAGTTTTTGCGCCTGCGGGGTGGCCCAGAGCACGTGGCCCTGGCGGTTGACCGCGAACAGGAAGCGGCCGGAGACGTCGAGCGCGGCACGCGCGCTCTGGGTCAGGCGGGCGTTGCCGAGATGGACGCGGATGCGCGCCAGCATCTCCTCGATCACAATCGGTTTTGTCACGTAGTCGACGCCGCCGGCCTCCAGCCCGCGCACGATGTGCTCGGTCTCGGCGAGGCCCGTCATGAAGATCACGGGCACGTTGGCAACGCCCGCATCGCGCTTGAGCCGGCGGCAGGTCTCGAATCCGTCCATGCCGGGCATCACGGCGTCCAGCAGCACGATGTCGGGCGTGATCTGGTCGACGATGCGCATCGCGGCCGCGCCGTCGAGCGCCACCATCACCGTCATCCCGGCGCCGTCGAGCGCGTCGGTGAGCAGCCGCAGCGTCTCCGGGGAGTCATCGACAACGAGCGCGACATCGCGCTTCCTCGACTCAATGCTCATGCGCATGCAACGTCTTCAATGTGGCCATGTACCGGTCGAGATCGAAGCGGTCGACCAGCGACCGCATTTCCGCGACGAAGTCGGCATGCTCGGGGTGCTCGCTGCCGATCTCGTCCAGCTTCAACTGGATGCCCTTGACGTAGCCGATCTGGCCCAGCCCCATCAGCGCCTCGATGTGCCGCACCGGTGGCCTTGATCCGCTCTCGAGCCGCCAGAACGGCACCGCGATCTGGTCCGAGCCGTACTGCCATTCGATCTTCAGGAGCTGACGGATCGTCTCCAGCAGCCGCGGGATGTCGATCGGCTTCATCAGATAGCCGTCGTGGAAGGGCTGCGCCAGCGGCGCGCCGTGAGCCTCCAGCGCGCTCGCCGACACCATCAGGATGCGCGCCTGGTGGTGGCCGCTCGTGCGCAAGGCCTCCGCGACGGCCCAGCCGTCCATGGCAGGCATCGAGATGTCGAGCAGGAACAGGTCGGGCCGGCAATGCTGCGCCAGCGCGAGGCATCCTGGCCCATCGGGTGCACTGAGCAGGATGAAGCCGAGCGGCGCCAGCACCTCGCGCAGGAGGTCGCGATGCACGGGGTCGTCGTCGGTGATGAGGATGGTCTTGCGTGCGCCCCGATAGCCGGAGACCGGCGCCTCTACCGGCGCGATGCGCAGCGGATTGGCGACTTCCGATAGCAGGATCTTGACCTTGAAGGTGCTCCCGGCGCCAACCGTGCTCAGGACCTTGATGTCGCCGCCCATGACGCCGGCGAGCAGCCGGCTGATGGTCAGGCCCAGCCCGGTGCCGGTCTGCGGCTGCGAGACGCCGAGCGCGCCACGCTCGAAGGGCGCAAAGATGCGTTCGAGGTCGTCGCCCTGGATGCCGGGGCCGGTGTCGATCACTTCGAACTCGGCAACGGGGCTGCGATAGTGCACGACGAACTGCACGCTGCCGGTCTGGGTGAACTTGATCGCGTTGGAGAGCAGGTTGATCAGCACCTGGCGGAGCCGCTTCTCGTCGGCGTAGACCACGACCGGCAAATGCGCCGGCCGCCTGAACACGAAGTCGATGCCCTTGGCGGCGGCCTGGAGACGGAACATGCCGACGAGCTGGTCGAGGAATTCGCTCAGGCGCACTTCGTCGCGCGACAGATACAGCCGTCCCGCCTCGATCTTGGAAATATCAAGAATGCCGTCGATCAGGCCGGAGAGGTGATCGGCACTGCGGCGAACCACGCGGACCTGGTCGCGCGGCTTGGTGTTGAGCGTTGCGTCCTGCTCCAGGAGCTGGGCATAGCCGCTGATCGCATTCAGCGGCGAGCGCAGCTCGTGGCTCAGCCCCACCACGTAGCGACTCTTGGCGAGGTTGGCAGATTCGGCGACCTCCTTGGCGCGCTGAAGCTCGGCGTCGGTGCGCTTGTGCGCGTCGATCTCCTGGATCAGCAGCGTCGTCTGCCGCCGCGTCTCGGCCTCGGCGGCGCGACGGCTCTGCTGCGCCAGCACGAACAGCCAGGCCACAACGCCGATGATGATGCTGAGCGAGAAGAACACCTTCCAGAGCACGTTCGAGACGAGCAAATTCTCGCCCGGCACGCTCGCCGAGGTCTGAAGATAGATCAGTCCCAGCACCAGCGCGACGAGGCCGGCGGAGACCACGAAGACGCCGATATAGTGGCCGAACTGCGAGTTGATCCGCCGGTAGATCGGTTCGGGAAGAATCTTGCCGAGCGCGTCGGCGAACTGCACCTGCGCCCGCGCATGCGGCTTGCAGAGGTCGTGGCAGCGTGCATCGAGCGAGCAGCACAGCGAGCAGATCGGGCCGGCGTAAGCGGGGCAGGACGTCATGTCCTCCGGCTCGAAACTGTGCTCGCAGATACAGCACTGGATCGACTCGATGTTGGCCCAGCTCCGCTTCGGCTTGCGCGCGATGTAGTACTTTCCGTCGGTGAGCCAGGCGATGACAGGCGCGGTGACGAAGGCGACCGTCAGCGCGACGAAGGCGGCGAGCGCCTTCATGGTCGGGCCGAACAGGCCGTAGAACGCCGCGATCGAGACGATGGTCGCGATCGTCATGGCGCCGACACCGACCGGATTGATGTCGTAGAGATGGGCGCGCTTGAACTCCATCTGCGGCGGGCGCAGGCCGAGCGGCTTGTTGACGACGAGATCGGCGACGAGCGCGCCGACCCAGGCGATCGCGACATTGGAATAGAGCGCCAGCGTCTGCTCCAGCGCCTTGTAGACGCCGATCTCCATCAACAGCAGCGCCACCATCACGTTGAACACCAGCCAGACCACCCGGCCGGGATGGCTGTGCGTCAGACGCGAGAAGAAGTTCGACCAGGCGATCGAGCCGGCATAGGCGTTGGTGACGTTGATCTTGAGCTGCGACAGGATCACGAACATGCCGGTGAGCGCCAGCGCCAGGTCCGGCTGCGACAGCACGTAGCGAAACGCTTCGAGATACATGTGCGCGGGCTCGGCCGCCAGCTCGCCCGAGAGGCCGTGGCTCAGCGCGAAGAAGGCGAGAAAGGAGCCCAGTAACAATTTCAGTGCGCCGAAGATGATCCAGCCCGGGCCCGCGATCAGCAGGGCGATCCACCACGACGTTCGCGACGTGCGGCGGTCGCGCGGCAGAAACCGGAGGAAGTCGACCTGCTCGCCGACCTGCGCCACCAGCGAGAACACCACGGAGGATGCGACACCGAACAGCAGCAGATCGAAATGCCCGCTCGGGTCGCCATGCTCGCCGGCGAACTTGCGCCACTCCGTAAACGAGTAAGGGTTGGCCCAGGCGATCGCGGCGAAGGGCAGGATGTGCAGGATGATCCAGATCGGCTGCGTCCAGAGCTGGAAGCGGCTGATCAGCGTGATGCCGTAGGTCACGAGCGGAATGATCGCCACTGCGCTGATGAGGTAGCCGATCGGGCGCGGAATGCCGAAGCACATCTCCAGCGCCGTTGCCAGGATCACCGCCTCGATGGCGAAGAAGATGAAGGTGAAGGAGGCGTAGATCAACGAGGTGACGGTCGAGCCGATATAGCCGAAGCCGGCGCCGCGGGTGAGCAGGTCAATGTCGATGCCGCATTTGGCTGCGTAATAGGCAATCGGCACGCCGCAGAAGAAGATGATGGTGGAGACAACGAGGATCGCGGCGCTGGCGTTGGTGACGCCGTAGTTCAGCGTGATGGTGCCGCCGATCGCTTCCAGCGCCAGAAAGGAGATGGCGCCGAGTGCAGTGTTGGCGACACGGGCGGCAGACCAGCGGCGCGCGCTCTTGGCGGTGAAGCGCAGCGCGTAGTCTTCCAGCGTCTGGTTGGCGACCCACTGGTTGTACTGGCGCCTGACGCGGTCTATTCGCTGCCGCCCTGCCACTCGTTACCCCACTCCCGATACGTCCCAGAGCCCTCGCAAATTCCGTACCAGAAGCCTACGTCGGTATTTTGCGGTGCAGTATACGCGATCTTGCGTATGCTTGCGCTGCACAAATTCGAGCCATCCTAACGGCACCAATCGCGTGTCCTCGAACAAAAGTGGGGTGCTCATGTCAGACGAAGCAAACAAGGGCCTGTTGTCGCCGCTCCGGCGCAAACTATTGATGGGAATGGCCGTCGTGCCGGCCATCACGATGCTGCCGCGGGCGTCTTTCGCGCAGGCTCCGGCGACCTCGGCGGTCAACACCACGGGCCTCGCGGTCACCGACACCGAGGTGACGGTCGGCATCCTGCACTCGGCGACCGGCACCATGGCCATCTCCGAGACCGGCTCGATCGAGGCCGAAAAGCTCGCCATCGAGCAGATCAACGCCATGGGCGGCGTGCTCGGGCGCAAGATCAAGTTCATCCAGGAAGACGGCGCCAGCGATTGGCCGACCTTTGCGGAGAAGGCCAAGAAGCTGCTCGTCAACGACAAGGTCGCGGCGATCATGGGCTGCTGGACCTCGGCATCCCGCAAGGCGGTGCTGCCGGTCATGGAGCAGTACAACGGCATGCTCTATTACCCGACCTTCTATGAGGGCCTCGAGCAGTCCAAGAACGTGATCTACACCGGCCAGGAAGCGACCCAGCAGATTCTCGCCGGCCTGAACTGGATCGCCAAGGAAAAGGGCGCCAAGTCGTTCTTCTTCATCGGCTCCGACTACATCTGGCCGCGCACCTCGAACAAGATCGCGCGCAAGCACGTCGAGAACGTGCTGAAGGGCAAGGTCGTCGGCGAGGAGTATTATCCGCTCGGCAACACCCAGTTCAACTCGGTGATCAACAAGATCAAGCTGACCAAGCCCGACGTGATCTTCACCGACGTCGTCGGCGGCTCGAACGTCGCGTTCTACAAGCAGCTCAAGGCCGCCGGCATCGACCTCTCCAAGCAGGCGCTGCTGACGATCTCGGTGACCGAGGACGAGATCGACGGCATCGGCGGCGAGAACATCGCGGGCGCCTATGCCTGCATGAAGTACTTCCAGTCGCTCGACAATCCGAACAACAAGACCTTCGTGCCGGCGTTCAAGAAGATGTGGGGCGAGAAGACCGTGATCGGAGACGTCACCCAGGCTGCCTATCTCGGCCCGTGGCTGTGGAAGTTGACGGTGGAGAAGGCGGGCTCCTTCGACGTCGACAAGATCGCGGCGGCCTCGCCCGGCGTCGAGTTCAAGGGTGCGCCGGAAGGCTATGTGCGCATCCACGAAAACCATCACCTCTGGTCGAAGACCCGGGTGGGGCGCGCCAAGCTCGATGGTCAGTTCGAGCTGATCTACGAGACCGCCGATCTCGTCGAGCCGGATCCGTTCCCCAAGGGTTACCAGTAAGTCGCGACGTCGCTCGCGCCTTTCCTCAACACCAAGCCTCTCCCTGGCGTGGACAGCAAATCCACGCCCAAGACCCCCGCGTCGCGAACCTGCTCGCGACGCGGGACCTTATCCCTGACGGAGGACATCGATGTTCGGCGACTATTCGCTTGGTGATCTTGGCTCCATCTTCGTCATGCAGGGGTTTGCAGGACTGATCCTGTTCTCAGTCTACGTCCTGATGGCGCTTGGGCTTGCGATCATCTTCGGCCAGATGGGCGTCATCAACATGGCTCATGGCGAGTTCATGATCCTCGGGGCCTACGTCACTTGGATGACCTCGAATTTCTTCCAGGCCTATCTGCCGAGCCTGTTCAGCGGCTACTTCTTCCTGGCGATGATCCTGGCCTTCGTCGCATCCGGCGCGCTGGGAATGCTGGTGGAGTGGGTGCTGATACGGCATCTCTACAAGCGCCCGCTCGATACGTTGCTTGCGACCTGGGGCCTCAGCCTGATGCTGCAGCAGGCCTATCGTTCCGTGTTCGGCGCGCGCGAGGTCGGCGTCGAGCTGCCGCAATGGATGCTCGGCTCGCTGCACGTCACCGACAGCATCGAGGTGCCGATCAACGGCGTCTTCGTGATGTGCCTCACTTTGCTGATCACCATCGGCGTCGCCTATGTCATGTACAAGTCGCGCTGGGGCCGCCAGGTCCGCGCCGTCGTGCAGAACCGCATCATGGCCGGAGCCGTCGGCATCAACACCGAAAAGGTCGATCGCTACACCTTCGGTCTCGGTTGCGGCATCGCCGGTGTCGCCGGCAGCGCCTTTACGATGATTGGCTCCACCGGGCCAACCTCCGGACAGCTCTACATCGTCGATACGTTCCTGGTGGTCGTGTTCGGCGGCGCCGCCAGTTTGATCGGCACCATCGCCTCGGCCTTCTCGATCTCGCAGACGCAATCGACCCTCGAGTTCTTCATGTCGGGCTCGATGGCGAAAGTGCTGACGCTGCTCGCGGTTGTCGGAATCCTGATGCTGCGGCCGCAAGGGCTGTTCGCCCTCAAGGTCCGCAAGTGAGAAACTGGGGCTGATGCAATGACCGACAATCGTTTCTGCAATCGATCGGAGTTCATCGGAATTCTGGTGCTCGCGGTCTTCCTGGTGGTGGTCCTGCCGCTCACACTTGATGTCTTCAGGCTCAATCTGGTCGCGAAATACCTGACCTATGCCTTCGTCGCGCTGGGGCTGGTGATCTGCTGGGGCTACGGCGGCATTCTCAGCCTCGGTCAGGGCGTGTTCTTCGGGCTCGGCGGCTACTGCATGGCGATGTTCCTCAAGCTCGAGGCATCGAGCGTGGAGAACACCAAGATCCAGTCGACGCCCGGCATTCCCGATTTCATGGACTGGAATCAGATCACTGCGCTGCCGCTGTTCTGGAAGCCATTCAGCAGCCTCACCTTCACGATCGCCGCCATCATTCTCGTGCCTGGCATCTTCGCCCTCATCATCGGGACCGCGATGTTCAAGCGCCGGGTCGGCGGCACCTACTTCGCCATCATTACCCAGGCGGTCGCGGCCATCCTCACGATCCTGATCGTGGGACAGCAGGGCTATACCGGCGGCATCAACGGCATGACCGACCTGCGGACGCTCAAAGGTTGGGACATCCGGCCCGACCATGCCAAGATCGTGCTGTACTTCTTCGAAGTGGGATTGCTGTTCGCCTGCATCATGATCGCGCAGTTCGTCCGGCACTCCAAGCTGGGACGCATCCTGGTCGCGATGCGCGAGAAGGAGGACCGCGTCCGCTTCTCCGGCTACAGCGTCGCGAATTTCAAGATCTTCGCCTTCTGCATTGCCGCCGTGTTCGCCGCGATCGGCGGCGCCATGTTCGCGCTCAATGTCGGCTTCATGTCACCGTCCTTCGTCGGCATCGTGCCGTCGATCGAAATGGTGATCTACACGGCGGTCGGCGGCCGGCTCTCGATCCTCGGCGCGGTCTACGGCACGCTGCTGGTCAACTTCGCCAAGACCAGCCTGTCGGAAACCTTTCCCGAATTGTGGCTGTTTGGCCTCGGCGGATTGTTCATCGCCGTGGTCCTGGCCTTCCCGAACGGTCTCGCCGGGATCTGGGGCGACTACGTGCAGCCGCGCATCGATCGCCTGATCTCGTCGCGCAAACCGAAACCCGAAGGTTGGACCGACAGCTCCGTCGCTGACGGCGCCCCGGCGGAGTGAGGAGATCGTCATGCTCGTAGGTCGCCACGATGCCGATGCCACGCTGGCAGTGAGGAGATAGATCATGCTCGTCGGTCACCAGCCCAAGGAATTCCTGCTCGCCGTCGAAGCGCTGACCGTGTCGTTCGACGGGTTCAAGGCGGTCAACGACCTCTCGTTCTACGTCGACGAGAACGAGATCCGCGTCATCATCGGTCCCAACGGCGCCGGCAAGACCACCGTGCTCGACCTGATCTGCGGCAAGACCAAAGCAACCTCAGGCTCGATCCAGTTCCGCGGCAAGGAGCTGACCCGGATGAAGGAGAACGAGATCGTCAAGACGGGCGTCGGCCGCAAATTCCAGAACCCCTCGATCTACGACGATCTCACGGTGTTCGAGAATCTGGAGATCTCCTATCCGCGCGGCCGCTCGGTATTCGGCGCACTGACCTTCACCCGCGACGCCGCCGTGCGCGACCGGGTGCACGAAGTCGCCGAAATGATCTTCCTGAAGGATCGGCTCAACGTGAACGCCGATCTGCTCAGCCACGGCCAGAAGCAGTGGCTCGAGATCGGCATGCTGCTGATCCAGGATCCGGATCTGCTGATGCTGGACGAGCCCGTTGCCGGCATGAGTGTGTCCGAGCGCACCAAGACCGCCGAGCTGCTCAACCGCATCATCAAGAACCGTTCAGTGCTGGTGATCGAGCACGACATGAAATTCGTCGAGGACATCGCGCACAAGGTCACCGTGCTTCACCAGGGGCAGATCCTCTCCGAGGGCACCATGGAAAAGGTGAAGAACGACCCCAAGGTCGTCGAAGTCTATCTGGGCCATTAGCACATGATCCCGGAAAGTGGCGTCCGGTTTCCGGACAAGATCATGTGCAAGAAGTAAGGAGCGCGCGACGATGCTGGCAATTTCCGATCTTCACGTCGCCTACGGCCAGAGCGAGGTGCTGCACGGGCTCAACGTCAAGGTCGCGCCCAACGAGATCGTTGCGATCATGGGCCGCAACGGCATGGGCAAGACCACGCTGATGAAGTCGCTGATGGGCATCCTGCCGGCGAAGAGCGGTTCGGTGACAATGGACGGCGCCGAGCTCGGCAGTCTGCCGAGCTACGAGCGCGTCGCCAAGGGCCTCGCCTATGTGCCGCAGGGCCGCATGATCTTCTCGACCATGACCGTGAAGGAGAACATCGAGACCGGCCTCGTCGTCTCCGGCGGGACCGAGGTGCCGGCCGACATCTACGAATTGTTCCCGGTGCTGCTGGAAATGAAGGGCCGCCGCGGCGGCAATCTCTCCGGCGGACAGCAGCAACAGCTCGCGATTGCGCGTGCGCTCGCGACCAAGCCGAAAGTGTTGCTGCTGGACGAACCGACCGAAGGCATCCAGCCGTCGATCATCAAGGAGATGGCGCGCACCTTGAAGCGCATCCGCGACGAAAAGGGGCTCTCGATCGTGGTGTCGGAGCAGGTCCTGAGCTTCGCGCTCGATATCGCCGACCGCGTGCTGGTGATCGAGAACGGCGAGATCGTGCGCGACGATCCGCGCGACGCCGTCGATGCCGCGCAGGTCTCGAAATATCTATCCGTCTAACCAACCGCAGTAAAAGGGGAGCATCTCGATGCCAGAGACACTGATCAAGGTCGATCTCACCAAATCGGCTTACGATAATGACATGGTGCACAACCGCTGGCACCCCGACATCCCGATCGTGGCCTGGGTCAATCCCGGCGACGATTTCATCATCGAGACCTATGACTGGACCGGCGGCTTCATCAAGAACAACGATTCCGCCGACGATGTGCGCGACATCGATCTGTCGATCGTGCACTTCCTGTCCGGCCCGATCGGCGTCAAGGGCGCCGAGCCCGGCGACCTCCTCGTCGTCGACCTACTCGATGTCGGCCCGATGAAGGAGAGCCTGTGGGGCTTCAACGGCTTCTTCTCCAAGCAGAACGGCGGCGGCTTCCTGACCGACCATTTCCCGCTGGCGCAGAAGTCGATCTGGGACATCAAGGGTCTCTACACCTCGTCGCGTCACGTGCCCGGCGTCAACTTCGCCGGCCTGATCCATCCTGGCCTGATTGGCTGCCTGCCCGATCCGAAGATGCTGGAGACCTGGAACAAGCGTGAGGCCGAGCTGATCGCGACCAACCCGACCCGCGTGCCCGGCCTCGCCAATCCGCCATTCGCGCCGACCGCCCATGGCGGCCGCGCCAAGGGTGACATCAAGGCCAAGATCGGCGCCGAGGGTGCGCGCACCGTGCCGCCGCGCGAGCACGGCGGCAATTGCGACATCAAGGATCTCTCGCGCGGCTCGAAGATCTACTTCCCGGTCTATGTGCCCGGTGCGGGTCTCTCGATGGGCGATCTGCATTTCAGCCAGGGCGACGGCGAGATCACCTTCTGCGGCGCCATCGAGATGGCCGGCTGGCTGCATCTGAAGGTCGAGGTGATCAAGGACGGCATGGCGAAGTACGGCATCAAGAACCCGATCTTCAAACCGTCGCCGATCACGCCGAACTACAAGGACTATCTGATCTTCGAGGGCATCTCGGTCGACGAGCAGGGCAAGCAGCACTATCTCGACGTCCACATCGCCTATCGCCAGGCCTGCCTCAACGCGATCGAGTATCTGAAGAAGTTCGGCTACTCCGGCGCCCAGGCTTATTCGATCCTCGGCACCGCGCCGTGCCAAGGCCACATCTCCGGCGTGGTCGACGTTCCCAATGCCTGCGCCACGCTATGGCTGCCGACCGAAATCTTCGACTTCGACGTGATGCCGTCGGCGGCAGGACCGATCAAGCACATCACCGGCGATATCCAGATGCCGATCTCGCCGGACAAATAGTCTCCCTGCGCGACGGGATGCGGGACGGCGCGACTTTGCAGCCCCGCATCCGCCGCGGGAATTCTCTCACAGGCAACAGCGTAGGGATGATGCGATGCCGGTCTATGAATATCTCTGTGACGATTGCGGGCCGTTCAAGGACCTGCGCCCGATGGCGGAATGCGACGATCCGCAAAGCTGTCCGCACTGCGAGACGATGGCGCCGCGGGTGATCCTGACCGCGCCGAATTTCTTCTGCATGCCGGCGGAGAAGCGCAAGGCGCACGCCGTCAACGAGCGCAGCACGCATGCGCCGCAGACGCTCGCGCAATACAAGGCCTCGCACGGTCCCGGCTGCGGCTGCTGCTCGTCGGGCAAGACCGTGAAGGACAAGAGCTCGACGGACAAGACAAAGCCCGCGCGGCTGATGACCAAGACCAGGAGTGGCGCCAAGGGCTTTCCGACCGCGCGGCCCTGGATGATCAGCCACTAACGCCACGCGCCAACATCAAACGAACAAAAGACAGGAGCGGCCCAAATGCTTCACGGTGACATTTCCAGCAGCAACGACACCGTCGGCGTCGCAGTGGTCAACTACAAGATGCCTCGCCTGCACACCAAGGCCGAGGTGCTCGACAACGCCCGCAAGATCGCCGACATGCTGGTGGGCATGAAGGCGGGCCTGCCCGGCATGGATCTCGTGATCTTCCCGGAATACTCGACCCAGGGCATCATGTACGACTCCAAGGAGATGTACGAGACGGCCTCGGCGGTGCCAGGTGAAGAGACCGCGATCTTCGCGGAGGCCTGCCGCAAGGCCAAGGTCTGGGGCGTGTTCTCGCTGACCGGCGAACGCCACGAGGAGCATCCGCACAAGGCGCCCTACAACACCCTGATCCTGATGAACGACAAGGGTGAGATCGTCCAGAAGTACCGCAAGATCATGCCATGGGTGCCGATCGAGGGCTGGTATCCCGGCAATTGCACCTATGTCTCAGACGGCCCGAAAGGGATGAAGGTCAGCCTGATCATCTGCGACGACGGCAACTTTCCGGAGATCTGGCGCGACTGTGCCATGAAGGGCGCCGAATTGATCGTGCGTTGCCAGGGCTACATGTATCCGGCCAAAGAGCAGCAGGTCATGATCTCCAAGGCGATGGCGTGGGCCAACAACGTCTATGTCGCCGTCGCCAACGCCGCCGGCTTCGACGGCGTCTATTCCTACTTCGGTCACTCCGCGATCATCGGCTTCGACGGCCGGACGCTCGGCGAGTGCGGCGAGGAGGACTACGGCATCCAATATGCCCAGCTGTCGAAACATCTGATCCGCGATGCGCGCCGCAACGGCCAGTCGCAGAACCATCTCTACAAGCTGGTCCACCGCGGCTACACCGGCATGATCAATTCCGGCGAAAGCCCGCGCGGCGTCGCGGCCTGCCCCTATGATTTCTACAAGAACTGGATCGCCGACCCGGAAGGGACGCGGGACATGGTCGAGGCGATGACCCGCTCGACGCCGGGGACGGAGGAATGTCCGATCGACGGCATCCCGAATGGGTCGGCCCCGAGCAATTACTGAGCTATTGCGGACGGCGCGCTTGCCATTCATGCGAATGCACCGAGGAATGGGGGCACGGGGCGCGGCCCTGGATGATCAGCCAAGATGTGAACAGCCGTACATGGAACGGACATTCTGACGCATGGGCGCATGCGCGGGGTAGGAATTGAGCCCGGCAAAACCGTGGCTCGGTTGCAACATGAGTTGTTGAATCTGCCCAAGTTGCGGTCCCGTTGGCTGATTCTCGAGGAACCGTAGTTCTACCGGCCAGCCTCATGGCCTAAGTTCCTCGCGGCGCCGCTGGGGAGCGCCGCGGGTGAGGGGAAGAGCGTGGGGGCTTGGTTGCCATCGAGCGGGCGGGGTTGCTCGCGTCGTGCCACCGCTGTTCGCGCGGCATTCTGGATCGGCCTCGCCTTGAGCGCGGCGGCGGCGGCGAGCCCCGCAGCAGCGCAGCAAATCTTCAACGGGTCGCAGACCACGCCGAACGGCGCCGTCAACGGCGGAGGCGGCGTCTGGGACACCACCACCACGAATTGGACGGACGTCTTCGGTTCGACCAGCACTGCTTACGATCCCTCGTCAGTCGGCACGGTGTTCGGCTACTCGGGAGTCTCGACGCCGGCAAGCGGTGGCACGGTGACGGTTACGCCAGGCGGCGTGCAGCTCACCAGCCTCGTGGGCTTCGACCTCACCGGCGACGGTTCTGTCTACACCATTCAGGGCGGCGATCTCAGGCTAGCCTCCGGGGGGACGACGTTCTTCACCAACGATGTCACCGGCACGACAGACCCATCGGCCGTCATCGCCTCGCGCATCACCGGCAGTGGTGGCATCTCCGTGCAGGGACCCGGCATCCTGGCGCTGCTCGGCGCCAACACCTATACCGGCGACACTTTCATCTGTTCGTGCGCAGCGCTGCAACTCGGTGACGCCACCCACACCGCGAGCATCATTGGCGCCGTCAACAACGAGGGCCTCTTCAATATCGTCAATGCCGATACGTCGGGAATTACATCGCTCCTGAACGCTATCTCCGGAACGACGATGTTCCTCAACGCGACCTCCGCCAGCTCTATGGTGATCACCAATAACGGCCAGCTGTACTTCGGTGATCCGCTCGGGGGCGGCACCGACACCGCCACGGCCGGCCGGGCGACCATCATCAATGACGGCGGCTTGACCGGCTTCTTTGGCCGGACCAATGCGGGCACGGCCAACATCACCAACCAGAATGGCGGCGGCACCGCGTTCCTCGATCAATCCTCGGCGGGCTCCGCGACCATCGTGAACAAGGATTTCAGCGGGACCGTGTTTGGTACGCTGTCCGGGTCCGATACTGCGACCGCCGGCAATGCAACCATTATCAACGAGGCCGATGGCCTGACCAATTTCGGTGCGTTCACGACGGCCGGCAACGCCACGATCGTCACCAAGGACGGTGGCAAGACCGAGTTCTTCGATAATTCCACCGGCGGCAATGCGCGCTTCATCACCACCGGCACAGGCGTCGTCGATTTCGGGATCAGCCTCGGCCCGAACGGCGACGGCCGCATCACGGCCGGTTCGATCGAAGGCAATGGCACCTACTATATCGGTGGCGGCAACACGCTCGTCGTCGGCAGCAATAACCGCTCCGCGCTGGTCGATGGCGTCATCGGCGACTACGATCCCTGCGGGTGTGGTTTCATCGGCTCCGGCTCGCTGGAAAAGGTCGGCAGCGGAACGCTGATCCTCTCCGGCACAAACACTTACACCGGTACGACGACGGTGAATGGCGGCATCCTGCGGGTTGATGGCGACATCTCGCAATCGAGCCTGACCACCGTGAATGCCGGCGGTGCGTTGTTCGGCGCCGGGATTGTCGGCAACACCGTTATCGCCACCGGTGGCATCTATGCGCCCGGCGACGGCGGCCCGGGCTCAAGCATGCAGGTCCAGGGCGATCTCACCTTGCAGCCCGGCTCGGTCTATGTTGTGCAGGCCGGTAGTGGATTCAGCACGAGCCATGCGCTCGTCAGCGGCAACGTCACGCTGGACGGGACCGTGGGTGTCGCGCTGTATCCCGGCAGCAAGATAATGCAGCACTACTCGATCATGCAGTTTTTCGGCAGCGCCACCGGTAATTTCGCCGGCGTTGCCGCGCCGGGTGGCCTAGTCGGCACGACGACGGTCGGGTCAAACGAAGTGTTCCTCGATTTCACGCTGAACTATGGCGCGAAATACGCGCTCAACATCAACCAGCAGAACGTCGCCACGACGCTTCAGAATTTCTTCAACGCCAATGGCTTCCTTCAAGCCGAATTCGCGGGCCTCGGCCCCAACGGCCTGACCCAGGCCTCCGGCGAACCGGCAACGGGGTCGCAGCAGACGACCTTCAATGCGATGAACCTGTTCCTCGGCCTCTTGACCGATGTCTTCGGCTCGGGACGTAGCGGCACATCAGGTCCGACGCCCTATGCCGACGAGCCGGGCGCGAATGCCTATGCCGCGACCGGCAAGGGCGCGCGTGACAAGAACGCGCGCGACGCCTTCGCCTCGATCTACCGCAAGGCACCGGCCGCAACCTTCGAGCAGCGCTGGGATGTGTGGGCGGCCGGCTATGGTGGCTCGCAGACCACCGACGGCAATGTCGCGCTCGGTTCGAACAACACCACCAGCAGCGTCTATGGCACTGCCGTCGGCCTCGACTATCGCTTCTCGCCGTCGACGATCGCGGGCTTTGCGCTTGCCGGCGGTGGGACCGGCTTCAACGTCAACGGGCTCGGCTGGGGCCGCTCCGACCTGTTCCAGGCCGGCGCCTTCGTTCGTCACACGGCCGGACCTGCCTATATCACGGCCGCACTGGCCTATGGCTGGCAGGACGTCACGACCAACCGCATCGTCACGGCCGCCGGCGTCGATCAGCTGCGGGCGCAGTTCAACGCAAATGCGCTCTCGGGCCGTGTCGAGGGCGGTTACCGCTACGCTACGCAGTGGATCGGCCTCACGCCCTATGCGGCGGCCCAGGCCACCATGTTCAGCCTTCCGAACTATTCGGAGTTCGCGGTGGTCGGCAACAGCACCTTCGCGCTCAACTATGCCGCCAAGGACGTGACCAGCACCCGTACCGAGCTCGGCCTGCGCGCCGACAAATCATTCGCCGCGGCCGGTGGCCTGATGACCCTGCGCGGCCGCGTCGCCTGGGCGCATGATTACAATCCGGACCGCACCGTCGGCGCGGTGTTCCAGACCCTGCCGGGCTCGGCCTTCGTCGTGAACGGTGCAGCGCTGGCGCGCGATTCCGCGCTGACCACGGCGGCGGTGCAGATGAACTGGATGAACGGCTGGTCTGCGTCGGCGACCTTCGAGGGCGAGTTCTCGAACGTCACCCGCTCCTACGCCGGCAAGGGCGTTGTGCGCTACGCGTGGTAGGGCGTTGCTGGGGCGATCGCGCGAAGCGCGAGCGGGGTGGGGTGATCTCTCCACTCGGGCACTGCATGCTGGGAAGCACTTTCGCCTCACCTCGGATCGCATTTCGCTTTGCTGCATGCGATCCGATCCTCCCCCTCCAGGGGAGGATAAGAAAGAGCGTCACTGCTTCTTCTGCGGAGGCTTGCGCGGCGGGCGCGGGGCGGCGGCGGGCGAGGGCGTGCCAGCCATCTTGTTGGCGGCGTCACTGACGTCGAGCAGCGAGCGCCGGATGTCCTCGACGTAGGCAGCCGACTTCTTCTTCATGGCATCGGCGAGCTCGTGCAGTCCCCTGATCTTCTCGAACAGCTCGTCGGCCTTGCCGTCGACGAAGCCGGGGACCACGCCTTCGATCTTGGTGACCGCCTTATCGAAGCCTGCGAAGGCGCTGTCGACCTTGGCCATGACGGAGTCGATTTCGCCGCCCTTGCTTCTGAGATCGGCGGTGTAGTTCTCGAACGTGCGCAGGCCGTCCTTGATCGCAGGGGCATTGCTGACGATCGTGCGATCGACGCTGTGCAGAGTGTCGACGATGGATTCGGCGTCGCTGAGATCGGCGATCAGCATGGGGACGCCGTCCGTATCCAGCGGCACCGGCGGCGCGGAGGGCGCGCCGCCGATCAACGAGATCGCGGCGACGCCGGTGAGACCCTGGAACTCGATGCCCGCAACCGTGTCCTTGCGGATCGGCGCGGTGTTGTCGAGCATCACCAGCGCCACGATCTTGCGCGGATTATCCAGCTTGATCGACAGGATCTGGCCCGCGGGAACACCGTCGAAATTGACCGGCCCGCCGCGGCGCAGGCCGCTGGCGGAGCCGCCCTCGAACACCACGCGCAACTGGCTCCGGCTCTGGGCGGTGCGCCATTTCTGCACGCCGAGCACGCCGCCGAACGCCACGGCGATGACCGCCAGCGTCGCCGTTCCGATTACGAGGTTGCTCGCGCGTGCCATGCAGGGCGATTTTACGGCCAAAGCGGGGTGGTTGGAAGGACGATGCTGCGGCCGCAATACTAGAGCGGGCGGGTTAACGACTTGTCCGCCGTAGCTCGAAGAGAAGGCGGAAGCGTAACCCGCCAATCCGCCTTAGGCGACATCAATGCCCGGCCGCGCGTTTTGCAGCAGCATTGTTCAATACGATCAGCGCGTCGACGGCGACGCCCGTTTTGGTGTTGATCAGGAACGGGTTGACGTCGATCGAGGCGATCCGGTCGCCGGCATCTGCGATCAGGTTGGACAAGCCGACCAGCGCTTTCACCGCGGAGGCCTCGTGCAAGGCCGGCTTGCCGCGATAACCGCGCATCTTGATACCGGCCTTGGTGCGGCCGATCAGGAGCCGGGCCTCGGCCTCGTCCAGCGGTGCGCCGGCGAGCGCGACGTCCTTCATCAGCTCGATGTCGATGCCGCCGGTGCCGAACAGCACGACCGGCCCCATCTCGGCATCGAGCGAGGCGCCGACCACGAGCTCGAGATCGGCCTTGACCTGCTGCGCGATCAGGATGCCGTCGAGCTTCGGCTTGCCCTTCAGCTTCGCCACCCGCGCGGTGATGTCGGCGAATGCCTGCTTCACCTCCGCGGCGCTGTTGAGATTCAGCACCACGCCGCCGATGTCGGATTTGTGCAGGATCTCGGCGCTGACGACTTTTGCCACGACCGGGAAACCGATCTGCTTCGCGATCTTCGCGGCGTCCGCCGCCGTCTGCGCAATCGCTTCCTTCGAGACTGGAATGCCATAGGCCTTCAGCAGCTTCTTCGAGGCGACCTCGTCGAGCGCGGCACCGCTCGCCGATTTCAGCGCCTTCTCCAGCACGGCGCGGGCGGCAGGCTTCGAGCTCGAGGCGATGTCGGGCACTGCCTTGCGCAGCTTCGCATAGTCGAGCAGCGATTTGATCGCGGTCACCGCGCGGTCCATGCCCTGCATGACCGCGAGATGCGGCAGCGATTTGCGCAAGCCTTTGGTGAATTCGGTGAAGCCGACCGACATCGCGCTGATGTAGATCACCGGCTTGCCGGCCCGGCTCGCCATCCCATCGACGATGCGCAGATTGCGCTCGCGCAACTCGTGCGGCGCCTTGGGCAGTTCGGCATCGATGATGACGATGTCGATATCGGGGTCGTCGATCATCAGCTCGATCGACTTCATGTAGACGGAGGGATCGACCACCGCGGCAAAGCCGGCATCGAGCGGATTGCCCACGATCGAGCCCGGCCCGAGCATCTTCGCCAGTTCGGAGCCGACGTGCGGGCTCAGCGGCGCAAAGTTCAGGCCTTCCGCATAGAAGGCGTCAAGCAGCATGCCGCGCTTGCCGCCCGATAGTGTGACCGCGGCGAGCCGGTCGCCCTTGGGCACGGCCGCGTGAACGAAGCATTCGGTGGTCTCGATCAGCTCGTCGAGCCCGCCAACCCGGATCACGCCTTCACGGGTCGCGATGGCGTCGAACGTCTCGATCGAGCCTGCGAGCGCACCGGTGTGCGCCATCGCCGCCGCGCGGCCGCCCTCGGACGAACCGAGCTTGAGTGCGATGACCGGCTTGCTTGCGGCGCGCGCGGCCTTGCAGGCGTCGCGAAACGCCTTGGTGTTGCGCACGCCTTCGAGGTAGACCACGATCACCTTGATGCTCGGATCCTCGGCGAAATAGCGCATCAGGTCCGGCGTCTCGAGCCCGGCCTCGTTGCCGGTCGTCACCATGTAGCCGACCCCGACGCCGCGATCGTCCAGCGCCTGCCGGATCGCCATGACGATGGCGCCGGATTGCCCGGCGATCGCCACCGCACCCTGTTCCATGGTGACGACGCGGTCGTCGATATTGGTGAAGAGCTTTTCGCCCGCGCTCAGATTGCCGAGGCAGTTCGGGCCGGTGACGGCGAGCCCCGTTTCGCGTATCGCGGCTTGCAATTCGGCAGCGAGCTTCTGGCTCTCCTCATCCTGTAACTCGCTGAAGCCCGAGGTGACGATGGTGGCCGAGCGCGCGCCGGCCGCGGCGGCGTCGCGGATCACCTGCACGGCAAAGCGCGCGGGCACCAGCACCAGCACGTGATCGGGCTTTTCCGGGAGGCTCGCAAAATCCTTGTAGCAGGGCACGCCCCAGACGGTGTCGCGCTTGGCGTTGACCGGATAGAGCCCGCCCTCGTAGCCGTACTTGACGAGGTTGTTCCAGATGCGCTCGGCATAATTGCCGGGCTTGTCGGTCGCGCCCACCAGCACGATGTTGTGCGGGTGCAGCATGGCGTGGATGCCCTTGACGACATCGCTGGCATCGGGCGCTGGAGACCATGGACGCGGAGAAACAGACGCAGCAGGTACCTGGGCTTCCATGGCGCTTTACCTCTTGTTCTTGTTGCAGCGCCCTGTCTTGCGCCGGCGTCTGGCGGGGCTGATCGTGATGGCTCCATGCCGCGTGGCGGAATGCTGCGTGCTTCGCGACAAGGCTAGCATCACCAGACTTTTGGCGAAAGTGCGAACGATCGGACGACGTGCCACGACTGCGTGACGCATTCTTTCAAATGGTGATCACGCCTCTGCTATCGTTCAGTAATGCAGCAGGCGCAGCTTGTAGGCGTAGTGATACGCCAACTGCTTCGCGAGATAGGAAGCGATGGCGCGCCGGATCTGCATCTGCGTCGGATCGAAGCCGAGAACGCGGCGCCGCAGGATGCCCATCTCCCTGACGCCGAGCGCGTAGGTCGAAGCCGTCTTCTGTGCATCATGGATGCGGAAGCAGGCGAGAAATCGCGGCAGGCGCACGAACTTGAATTCCGCGGCTTGCGCGCGCAGGATGAAATCCCAGTCCATCGCGTAGTGGAAGCTCTCGTCGATGGGCCCGATCCTCTCCCACACGCGCTTGCGCCAGAACATCGTCTCCTGCGGGATGTAGTCGGCATATTGCAAAGCCTTGCCGTCATGAGGCGGCAGCACGGCGCGTCCGACCTCGAGCCCCTCGCGATCGACGAAAACGCGATGGCCGTAGACGATGTCGACATCGGGATGCGACATGAAGTAGTCGGCGACATAGGCGAGCGCTCCGGGCAGCAGCATGTCATCGCTGTTGAGGTAAGCCATGATCTCGCAATCGGCACCGGCGAAGCCGAGATTGATGGCGTTCGACTGCCCCTTGTCCGGCTCGCTCGTCCAGCTGATGCTCTCACCTCGGCTCTTCAGGAGATCGATCGTGCCGTCGATCGAGGCGCCGTCCTGCACGTGATAAGTCAGCTTCGGATAGTTCTGACTGACGATGCTCTCGATCGTGGCGTCGAGATATTGCGCATGATTGTAGCTTGGCGTGACCATCGTGATCCGCGGCGCATTCGCCGGGATCGCAGGCGCAGGCGGGAAGACAGTCAGGTTGAGCAGGCGCGGCGGATATTGCTCGAAGGTCCACATCGGCGGTCGTCGCCAGAGGCTCCGCAGCGAGGATCGTCTCTGTCCGGCAGCAATGAGGTCCTGATTCCGTTCCAGGAGCGCGACACGATTTTCGAGTTGCTCCAGCCGCTGTTCGAGGCGCTGCCTGAACTCGTCGTCCATTACAGGTTGTCCTGAAAATTACAGCGTCAAAAGATCAATCGGCTGTTCTTACAGGTCTATGGGAGACGACGCCAGTTCAGCGGCCCGATCAAGCGCGGTTCCCCGGCTGTTCGGCGCGGTCTCTATCGATCCCCGATGGCCGATTGCGAACCGCTATTCACCTGTTTCGATCAAGGTGGCATGCAGGGTGTAGCGCTCGGGTCCGGGCGTGACGGCGTCGAAGGGCCAGCAGGTTGTGAGCACCAGTTCGACATCCTGCGTCGCGGGATCGATGCCGGACTCATCGAAGCGAACCACAGCGGAGGAATCCGCCCGATAGCGAAAGTGCTTTCCGTCACGGCGTGTGACATCGATTACGTCACCAATGGCGACATTCCGCAGGAAGCGGAAATGTGTATCGCGGTGCGCGGCATATACCGCAACGCCGCGCTCGCCGGCATCAGCCGTTTGGTGGATATGGCCGGGTCCGAACGCGAGGGCCTGGCCGCTGGTACCTTCCAGCACGATCGCGCTGGCCCCGATTCGCTTCACCTCGATCCGCGCGACCGGCCAGGTGTCGGCCCAAGACCATGGCTTGACCACGCCGCCGGTCGTAACGCTCCTGTCGAACGCGCGCTCCAGCAGCACCTGGGCGAGCCATGCCTTGGCATGGATGTAGGCGCCGTCGCCGAACAGGATGAGGCCGACAAGTGCAACAGCGAGGGGGGAGATGAAGCGGGGCATAATGGTCCTTCCCCCGTCATTGCGAGCGAAGCGAAGCAATCCAGACCGTCTCCGTGGCGGCAGTCTGGATTGCTTCGTCGCTTCGCTCCTCGCAATGACGGCTGATAAAAAGGCGCGCGCGGCCGTTGGTATGGGACGGGCAGCCGCGCGCGCTAACAGAGGAGTTCGGGGGGCTCCTCTCTCAAGCGGCGTCAGTGAGCAAGGGCTGACGCCGGTTGAACACGTACAGGATCAGGGCGAGCACGATCAGGATGAAACCTGCGATCATCTTGAGCTCGGCTGAGGTCGCGGTCTTCGGTAGGCGGATCGCATCCGGCGCGGCGGGCGTCGGCCGCCTCGTCGCCGGCTGGTTGCGCGCATCCGCATGGCGTTCGCGCAATTGTGTGGGCGTCAGATGCGGTCGCTCGCCAAAGACCTTCTCGAAATCCCAACCGGCCGGCAGGTTGAGCGGCAGCTCGCTGAGCTTGAGCGGCGCGCCCTCGTGGCGGCTCGGCGTCTTATCGACCGCGACCAGGCTGGTGAGCCGCGTGACGATCTGATGGTCGAGCGCCAGCGCGAGGATCGCCTTGTCGGAGTCTTCGGGCGTCATCTCGCGCATGGTGCGCGCAACCTCGGCGTCGCCGATCTTGCGCTTGGCCCAGAGTTTTGACAGGCCCTTGCCTTCGGCGGCGTTTTGCAGCGGCAGCGTCACCGACCACGGGCGGTCGCCGACACGTCCCTTGATCTCGAGCGAGCCGGCGAGCTTGTCGAGCTTTGCCGCCAGCACCAGCGGTTCGTCGCGATAGACGTCGGGAATGATCGCAGGCGTCACGTCTGCCTTGGCATCGGAGAACTTTACGCTGAGCCCGGTCACCGCGGGGTTCTCCAGCTTGGCGAACAGGCCGCGCATGCGCTCCTCGACCTGCTCGACGGAGCCGATATGGGTGAAGGCCCCACGGCCGAGCTCGGCGGCGCGTGTCATCAGATAGGTGTTGGGCGCGGATCCGATGCCGACCATGAACACGCGCGAGCGGCCCCGCATCGCAGTGACCGTTTCGAACAATTGCTGTTCGTTGCCGATCGCGCCGTCGGTCAGGAACACCACCTGGCGGACCATGCTGGTGTCGCCAGCCTTGTCGGTCAGCGCGGCGCGCATCGCCGGCACCATCTCGGTGCCGCCGCGGGCCTGTAATCCATTCACGAAACCGAGTGCTTCGCCGAGATGCGCGGGGTCGGCCGGCACGGAGGTCGAGAACAGCACGTCCATGGTGTCGTCGAAACGGATCACATTGAAACGGTCATTCGGCTGGAGGCGGCCGAGGGCATAGAGTAGGCTCGCCTTGGCCTGAACGATCGACGTACCGCCCATCGAGCCGGAATTGTCGATCACGAACACGACCTCGCACGGCAGCGGCTTTTGCGTCGCCTGCTCGGCGCTGGGCGGGGAGACGAAGGCGAGCAAATAATCGGCATCGCCGATACGCTCGCGGAACAGCCCAACGGACGGTGCCTTCTCCGCGGCCGGCTTCCAGGTCAGCTCGAAATCGCGGTCGGCGGCCACCGCGCCGTCAGCGAGCGTGACGATTCGCGTCGCATTGTCCGGGCTCTCGACCTTGACGTTATGGTGGTGACTCCTGACCTCGCCAAGCGCGAAGCCTGCCTTCAGGCGCACCGTGATGCTGGTCGGATTGACCGGCACGTTTCTGGCGGGATCCAGCACCGGCGGCGAGATACGGTCGCGGTCCGGCACCGGCTCCGAATTGGTCGCGCCCCAGCCCGAGCCGTCCTTGCGGAAGTCGACGCTCTGCACGATCGGTGCCGGATTGTAGCGCGGCCCGACCACCAGCGGCAGCCGCAGCGAATATTCATTGCCGGATTGATGCACCGGCTCCTGATATTCGATCTGCACCAGCACGGTTTCGCCGGGACCGATATTGGCGACCGAATTGGTGAAGATGTTCGGCCGCTCCTGCTCCGTGAGCGCGGCCTTCTGGCCGGCACGGCGCGCCTGCTCGTAGATCACCCGTGCCTGCTGCCGTTCCTTGATGTCGCCGATGATGACGCGGTCGCCGACCACCAACTTCAGCGTGTCGACGGCGCCGCCGGTGGGAAGCGGATAAACGTAGGTCGCCTCGACCCAGTCCTTGGTCGGATTGCGGAAGACCTGGGTGACGCGGGCGCGCAGCGTCGGGCCTGACACCGTGATGTCGACGTCGATGCCGAGGCGGATCGCCTCCGTGTAGGCGCCGTCCTCCTTCAGGAGAAGGGTGCCGGATTTGGCATCGCCGGGCTGGAGCAGGCTGGCCTGCTCCGTCGTCGCCGACCATCCGGGCTCAAGACTCACGAGCAGGGCCACGAAGGCAACCAGCATCACCGCGATGCCCTGCACCAGCAGAAACAATCCGAGCTTGATCAGCCGCCCCAACATGGGGTGCTCGTCGCCGTCGGCTGTGTCGTAGCTATCCATTTCGCCTGCTCCCGAAGGGTGTTCGCTGGCTCGGAGCATCCGTCGGGAGCGCCTGAATGCGCGAGCAGAATGATCGGCAATGTTCCGCCGCGGCCGGCCCCGGCAGGCCAAGGCCGGGATCGCCAAGTACGGTTTTGTGCTGGCTTGTCCGCCCTGCTAGACTTGCGTCCGTGGAGCAGGGTTGACGATGCAGACGCAGGATAAAGTCACCGACAGGCAGCTTTCGGACGAGCAGAGCCGCGAGATCGCGGAGACCATTCGCGAGGAACTCGCCAGGCGCCGGATGTCCCGGCAGGCGTTGGCCGAGCAGGCCAAGCTCAGCCTGTCGACGCTGGAGAAGGTGCTCGGCGGCCGGCGGCCGTTCACGCTGGCAACGACCGTGCGGCTGGAGCAGGCGCTGGGCGTCTCCTTGCGCAAAAGCGCCGCCGTGGTGACGCCTCCGGCCGCAAACGATGTCGCGCCCGACAGCCTCGGCTCCTATGCGCATCGCGCGGTGACCTGGCTCGAGGACGTCTACATCACGCTGCGGCCGTCCTTCGGCGACAAGGATGCGATCTTCGCCTATCGCACCGAGATCGTCTGGGAGCCGAAGGTGTCCTCACTGGTGTTCCGCGAGGGCGAGCGAACCGACGCCGCCTATGAGCACACCGGCGAGGTTGCGGTGCCGCATCAGTCCGGCTTCATCTATCTCGTCATCATCAAGCACGGCCAGCATCGCGTGATCACGGTGTCGCGGCCGACGGTTGCCGGCGAGATGTACGGCATCATCTCGACGCTCCGCGCCGGACCCGGCTCGCAACTGACGCCGATCGCAGCGCCGATCGCCTATGTGCCGCTCCGCAATGTCGCGAAGCCGTCCCTGGGACGGGTCGGCCCCGACGATGCCAACCACGCATTGTATGGAAAGCATCTGCGCCGCACGGTGGAGGAATCGTTCGCGTTGTTTCTGTCGGTATAGTCCGCGAGAAAGAGTCCGGAATGGCGTCGCGTGCGTCTATAAGGGAACATGCAGGACGTGCCCGCACCATACGGCGGTGAATCTCCGCTGTTCTCCATCATCATCCCGCTGGAACATCACCGCGGGCAGTGGGAGCTGTCCTGGCTCGGCTGGACGTCGCAGACCGCCGACAAATCGCTTTACGAAATCATTCTGGTGGTGCCGCCTGATTTCGAGGCACTCAACGAGCTGAAGGCGCTGGCCGGCGGCAAAGCGCGCCTCGAATTCACCAATTCGGACCATGACATCGGGCTCTGCGCCTTCGGCGCCGCCAAGGCCCGCGGCAAATATCTGTTCTTTACGGAGTCGCATTGCCGGCCCGAGCCTGACGTGATGGAGGCCTGCATCCGCGCGATCGACGCGCGTCCCGACTGGGCGGGGTTCTCCTGTCAGTCGGTGCCGATCTGCCATAACCGGCTGTCCGTGGCGGAGGCCGCCATGTACCAGGCCGACATCGAGTTCGGCATGAAGCAGCATCCCTGGCGCAAGGTACTGGACCAGTGCTTCGTGACGCGGCGCGACGTCTATTGGGAATGCGGCGGCCTGCGCGAGGAGCTCGGCCATTTCGCCGAATGGGTGCTCGCCGCCGCGTATCACGCGAGGGGCCATACGATCGGCTATCTCGAGGAGGCGCGCTTCCATCACTACTATATCGGCGAAATCGGCGAGCTGAAGACATTCACGCTCGATTTCGTGCAGGGCGAGATCCGCTATCTCAGCGAAGCACGCGATGATCCCGGCAGCGAGCTGCTCGAAACTCCGATCGAGTGGAGCAGCCGCGGCGATTTCAACGTCGCGCTGGCGCGCAGCGCCCTTGCTGCACGGATGCGCGCCGGCCGCGTGACAAGCGAAGGCCTGCAGGCGATCGGGCGTTGGTGCGCGATCGCACTGGCCGGCGACCGCCTTGCGCTTGGTCTTGCACGTTTGGCGGCAGGCTATGCGCGCTGCAGCCTGACCCTGCTCACCATGGGCGGCTCTCGCGGCAGCATCGCGCGCTGGCTGAAGCGTTATATCGCCGCGCTGATCCACTATCAGCGCCTCTATTGCATCCGTGGCATTCGGGGGAGCCTTGGCGGAGCTGCGCAGAGTCTCGGCGATCAGATGGTCGCACAGGCCGGCTTCCATGCCTGGGAGGTCTGGCAGGGCCGCAGCTTCCGCTGGAGCGAGCCGGAAGCCGCCTTGCGGATCGAGGCGCCGCCGGGGCGCACCATCATTCGGATCGCGTCGCCGGAGATTCGCGGGCCGCTGGATCGGATCGGCGTGCAGTTCTATCTCGACGGCGTGCGCGTTGCGGATGCCGCGACCGCGATCGACGCGGATGCCTTCGTTCTTCAGCTCGATCTGCCGCCATCGGGCGGGGCGATGCTGGCATGGGCATGTCCGCGTTTTGCGGCCATCGATGACCCGCGCCGGCTCGGCCTGCCGGTCGCGGGGATCGACGTCAGTGCAGGCGAAGACGTCAGCTGCACGTCTCCGCCCGTTGCTGCGATGCGTGGCTAGCCGCCCGTTTCGGCGCTGATGATGTCGCCGAACAGCTCCCACTGGCCCTTCTTGAACCGCCACATCTTGAGCTGCTCGATCGGCGCGAAGTCCGTGGCCGAGGTGTTGATCTTGATCCCCGGGATCAGCGTGTCAGGGACGAAGTCCTTGAGGCTCGAGGCCTGCTTCATCACGTTCTCACGGGTCAGATTGTCACCCGACTGCTTCAGCACCTGCACCATCGTCTGGGCCGCGGCATAGGCGTACACCAGATTGGCATCCGAGATGTTCGCGCCGGGCATGTACTTGTCGATGAAGGTCATGAACTTCTTCATGCCCTCGTCGTCCTTCCACTGCGGGTCCGACGCATCCTTCAGATAGCCGGCCGACAACACGCCTTCGGATGCCTCGAGGCCGGCCGGCTTCATCACCGCGCCGATCGACACCGAGACGTCGGTCATCAGGTGCATCGGCCTCCACTCCAGCTCCGCGATCTTCTTGATGGCCTGCGCCGCGAATTTCGGGGTCGCGATGTTCACGAAGACATCGGCGCCGGTGCCCTTGAGTTTGACGATATGGGCGTCGATCGACGGCTCCGAGGTCTCGTAGCTCTCCTCGGCCACGATCAGCTTCGATGCCTTGTCGCCGAACACGTCCTTGATGCCGGCGAGGTAGTCCTTGCCGAAATCGTCGTTGGCATAGAAGATCGCGACCTTCGCGTCCGGCTTCTCCTTCAGAATGTATTTTGCGAAGATCTGTGCCTCGACCCGGTAGCTCGGCTGGAAGCCCATGGTCCAGGGAAAGTTCTTCGGGTCGTTCCACTTGCTCGCGCCGGTGGCGAGGAAGAGCTGCGGCACTTTCTTGGAATTGTGATATTTCTGCACGGCGGTCTGGGTCGGCGTGCCCAGCGCGTTGAACACCAGGAAGACCTCGTCGCTCTCGATCAGCTTGCGGATCTGCTCCACGGTCTTCGGCGGCGAGTAGCCGTCGTCATAGGAGATCCAGTTGATCTTGCGGCCGTTGATGCCGCCCTGGTCGTTGATCATCTTGAAATAGGCTTCCTCGGTCTTGCCGATGATGCCGTAAGCGGAGGCGGGACCGGAATAGGCCTCGACATTGCCGATCTTGATCTCGGTGTCGGTGACGCCGGTGTCGTACGCCTTCTGCGCATACGCGGACGGGGTCGCAAGCAGCGTCAACGCCGTTGCTGCGGCAAGCAGGGGGAGTTTCTTGTTCATGAAAATTCCTTGGGGTTTTCTTTGCGGTTTCTTCTGGGTTGGAGCAGGCACGTCAGAAACGAAGAAGCGCCCGCAAGGGGCGCTTTGATCAGGTGTTGGCGACTTTCTTGTCGACTTCGGACGCCACCGAGAATTCTTTCCGCAACGTCGGCTTGTGGATCTTGCCGGTGGCGTTGCGCGGCAGCGCATCGACGAAGCGCACCTGTCGCGGGCATTTGAAGCGCGCGAGATTGGCCGCGCAGTGCGCAAAGACAGCCGCCTCGGTCAGCCGCTGACCGGGCTTGGCTGCGACGATGGCGAGGCCTACCTCGCCCCATTGCGGATCGGGAATGCCGATCACGGCGGCTTCCGCGATCGCGGTGAGCTGATGCAGGATGTTCTCGACCTCGGCCGGATAGACGTTCTCGCCGCCCGAGATGTACATGTCCTTCCAGCGGTCGACGATATAGTAGAAGCCTTCCTCGTCGACGCGCGTCGCATCGCCGGTGTGCAGCCAGCCGTCGGTGAAGGATGTCTTGTTCGCCTCAGGCCTGTTCCAGTAGCCCGGCGTGATGTTCGGGCCCTTGACCCAGAGCTCGCCGAGTTCGCCGACATCGGCATCGCTGCCGTCGGGTCGCACGATCCGCACCTCGGTGTGCAGCACCGGCTTGCCGGCCGAGCCCGCCTTGCGCGCCGCATCCTCGCGATCAAGCACCAGCACGGCGGGCGAGGTCTCGGTCATGCCGTAGCCCTGCTGGAGCGCGACGCCGCGCGCCTCCCAGACTTTGAGCAGCGGCACCGGCATCGGCGCGCCGCCGACACCGCAGACGATCAGCCGGGTCAGGTCAGTTGTCGCGAAGGCCGGATGCTGCGCCATGAACTGGTAGATCGCGGGCACGCCGAAGAACACGTTGATGCCCTGCGCGGGATCGTTGATCAGGCCGAGCGCCGTGCCGGGATCGAAGGCGCGCATGATCATCACGGTGCCGCCGGCATGCAGCACCGGGTTGGTGTAGCAATTGAGCCCGCCGGTGTGGAACAGCGGCAGCACGGTCAGCAGCACCGAGGCCGGCCCGATGCAGGCGGGGCCGCCGAGATTGACGCAATTCCAGAAGGTCATGCCATGGGTGATGGTCGCGCCCTTGGGATGGCCCGTGGTGCCCGACGTGTACATGATGGTCGAGACGTCATCGAGCGTGACCTCCTCGGCGCGGGCGAGCGGCTTGGCGGACGCGATGCCGGTCTCGTAAGCGCCGCCGGGGCCGAGCAGCAGGCTGCTCGCGACGTTGCAGAGTTTTGCGACGCTCAGCGCGGTCTCGGCCAGGTCAGTGTCGTGGATCATCACCTTCGGCGCGCAATCGCCGGTGATGAACTGAAGCTCGGGAACGGTGAGGCGGGTGTTCAGCGGCACGAAGACGGCGCCGAGCCGTCCGCAGGCGAACTGCACCTCCAGCGTATCGGTCGTGTTCAGCGCCAGCACGGCGACGCGGTCACCGCGCGACACCTTGAGAGTGTCACGGAGAAATCCGGCCAGGCGCGAGACGCGGGCATCGAGCTGCGAATAGGTGAAGCGGCGCTCGCTCGCGAGGTCGATGACCGCGACCTTGTCAGGCGTACGGCGGCCGTGATGGACGATCCAGTCGTAATAACGAACGGCCAAAATCCCTCCCTCGGCGGTCTTGTGCCGCCTGCGTCCCTATTTGCCGGGCACCATGCCCGGCGTGGCCCTGGGGCCAGCCGGAGTTTGTGCGCACGTCTTTTTTTGCCCCGGAGTTGGCCTGCGGGGGGCGAAAATCGTCTTGCGTTGAGTTGCTAGGCATGGCTGCGCGTGGAGTGGTTCCCCCGGTCAGCCACTCTGCGCAAGTGAACGGCAGATGTTCCGGCCATGGTGGCCAACACGAATCCGCCAGCAGGGCGAGACGACGATGAAGAGCCCGTTCTATACCACCGAGCATGACGCCTTCCGCGAGGTGATGCGCCGCTTTGTCGACAAGGAGATCACGCCCTTTGCCCATGAATGGGACGAGGCCGGCGAATTTCCCCGCGTGCTCTATCGCAAGGCGGCCGAGATTGGCCTGTTGGGGCTCGGATTCCCCGAGGAATATGGCGGGATCGCCGCCGACCAGTTTATGAAGATCGTGGCGAGCCAGGAATTGGCGCGTGCCGGGGCCGGCGGGGTCAGCGCCAGCCTGATGAGCCACACCATCGGCTCGCCGCCGATCGCGCGGGCGGCGCGCCCGGAGGTCAAGGCACGCGTGCTGCCGCAGGTGCTGTCGGGCGAGAAGATCTCCGCGTTGGCGATCACCGAGCCGGGCGGCGGCTCCGACGTCGCGAACCTCCGCACCAGGGCGCGGCGCGATGGCGATCACTACGTCGTGACCGGCGAGAAGACCTTCATCACCTCAGGGATGCGCGCCGATTATCTGACCGTTGCGGTGCGTACCGGCGGCGAGGGCGCCGGCGGCGTCAGCCTGCTCCTGATCGAGGGTGACACGCCCGGCCTGTCACGGACGAAACTGAAGAAGATGGGCTGGTGGGCCTCCGACACCGCGACGCTGCATTTCGACGAGTGCCGCGTGCCGGCCGAAAACCTGATCGGCGAGGAGGGCCAGGGCTTCAAGATCATCATGCGGAATTTCAATAGCGAGCGCATGGGCATGGCGGCGGGCTGCACCGCCTTTGCGCGGGTCTGCCTCGACGAGGCGATCGCCTACGCCAAGGAGCGCAAGACTTTTGGCAAGCCGCTCGCCCAGCACCAGGTCATCCGTCACAAGATCGTCGACATGGCGCAGAAGGTCGCGGCATCCCAGTCGATGCTGGAAATGCTGGCCTGGCGGCTGGAGCAGGGCGAGAGCCCGATCGCCGAGATCTGCATGATGAAGAACCAGGCCACGCAAACCATGGCGTTCTGCGCCTCGGAAGCCGTGCAGATCTTCGGCGGCGCCGGCTTCATGCGCGGCATCAAGGCCGAGCGCATCTACCGCGAGGTCAAGGTCAACGCCATCGGCGGCGGCACCGAGGAGATCATGAAGGATCTGGCCTCAAGGCAGATGGGGTTGTGAACGCCCCACCGTCATACCCGGGCATAGCCGTCCGCAGGACGGCGTCGCTTCCGCTCGCCTATGTCCCGGGCATCCACGTTCTTGCTGCCGGCTGACGAAGACGTGGATGGCCGGGACAAGCCCGGCCATGACGAGCACATTAGAGATACCGAGAGCTGAGCTGACAAAAATGCTATTCACCGCCGACCACGACGACATCCGCCGTTCCCTGCAAAAATTCATCGCCAACGAGATCAATCCTCATGTCGATGACTGGGAGAAGGCCGACATCTTCCCGGCGCATGAGCTGTTCAAGAAGATGGGCAGCCTCGGTTTCCTCGGCTTGAACAAGCCGGTCGAGTTCGGCGGCTCCGGCCTCGACTATTCCTATGCGCTGATGATGGCGGAGGAGCTTGGCGCCATCACCTGCGGCGGCGTGCCGATGGCGATCGGGGTGCAGACCGACATGGCGACGCCGGCGCTGGCGCGGTTCGGTTCGGACGAGGTGCGGCGCGAATTCCTCAGTCCGTCGATATCAGGCGATTACGTCGCCTGCATCGGCGTTTCCGAGCCCGGTGCGGGTTCGGACGTTGCCTCGATCAAGACAAATGCACGCTCCGACGGCGACGACTACGTCATCAATGGCGGCAAGATGTGGATCACCAACGGCACCCAGGCCGACTGGATCTGTCTGCTCGCCAACACCGGCGATGGGCCGGTTCATCGCAACAAGTCGTTGATCTGCGTGCCCATGAAGAGCAAGGGCGTCACGGTGGCACGAAAGCTCGACAAGATGGGCATGCGCTCCTCGGACACCGCGCAGATCTTTTTCGACAATGTCCGCGTGCCCAAGCGCAACCGGATCGGCGAGGAAGGCAAGGGCTTTACCTACCAGATGATCCAGTTCCAGGAGGAACGGCTCTGGGGCGCGGCGGCCTGCCTGAAGGCGCACGAATACATCATCGATCAGACCATCGAATACACCCGCAACCGCAAGGCCTTCGGGAAGTCGATCCTCGACAACCAGGTCGTGCACTTCAAGCTCGCGGAGATGCAGACCGAAGTCGAGCTGTTGCGCGCGCTGATCTATCGCGCCGCCGAGCAACTCGTGGCCGGCGAGGACGTGACCAAGCTTGCGACCATGGCCAAGCTCAAAGCCGGCCGGCTCGGCCGCGAGCTCACCGACGCCTGCTTGCAATATTGGGGCGGAATGGGCTTTACCAACGAGACGCCGGTCAGCCGTGCCTATCGCGACAGCCGCCTGACCTCGATCGGCGGCGGTGCTGACGAGGTCATGCTGATGGTCCTGTGCAAGATGATGGGCACGCTGCCCGGCAGTAAAGGTATTTCCTGATGATCACGCTCTATCACTGCGACGCCGCGCGCTCGTTCCGTCCGCTCTGGATGCTGGAGGAGATGGGGCTTCCGTATGAATTGAAGATGCTGCCGTTCCCGCCGCGGGTCTTCGCCAAGGAGTACCTTGCGCTCAATCCGCTCGGCACCATTCCCTTCATGGTCGACGGCGAGACGAAGATGACCGAGTCCTCCGGCATCTGCCATTACCTCGGCATCAGGCACGGACCGACGCCGTTGATGGTCGGACCCGAAGATCCCGCCTATGGCGCGTTCCTGAACTGGATGTATTTCAGCGATGCCACGTTAACCTTCCCGCAGACGCTGGTGCTCCGATACACCCAGCTCGAGCCGGAGGAGCGCCGCAATCCGCAGGTCGCAGGCGACTATGCGAAATGGTTCTTGGGGCGCCTGCGCGCGGTCGAGGCAGCGACGGCCAATGCCGAAACATTGTGCGCAGGCCGCTTCACCGCCGCTGACATTGTCATCGGCTACGCGCTCCGGCTCGCCAACAATGTCGGGCTCGCCAAGGATTTCGGGCCAAATGTCGCAGCCTATTGGGCGCGGCTGCAGCAGCGCGACGGATTCAAGCGCGCGGTTGCCGAGGAGCTGAAGGCCGGCGTCGAGCAGAATGTTGCGCCGCGCGTGAGGGCGTAAGGGAGGCTGTCATTCCGGGCGATGCGAGGCGTCGAACCCGGAATCTCGCGCAGCAATCTCCAGGTTCCGGTTTCGGTCCGGCGGACCGCCCCGGAACAATAACGCATGTCTCCATGACAGCGCTATCGCGCCGTGACAGCGCCCAAATTTCCGCTAAGGTGACCTCCGTCCGCAGCGGCCAAAGAGCCGCGCGAGGAGGATCCCAATGGAAGATAACGGTCGCGAATCCGACCATCTGATGCTGATCACGCCGGAGCGGGTATTCTATGCCGGCCTGCTCGGCCGCCCGCGCAAGCGCACCCCCGGCTGCTGCCACGTCTATGTCGCGGTGAAGGGCAGCCTGCATCTGACGATCGACGACGTTCTCGCCACCGGCGAGCTGTTCGTGACCCTGCCGAACCAGCGGCATTCCATCGCCAGCGACTACCGCACTGCAATCAGCGTGACGCTCGAGCCGGAAAGCATGCCGGACGGCGTAATCGAGGCCCTGGCCGAGCGGCTGACCGGACCTGACCGGGCCGTCTATGCCCGCAAGATCCTCGCCGCCTACACGCTGCTGCGCCAGCGCCGCTATGGCGACATCACCACCGCCGAATTCGACGAGATGTGCTTTGGCGAGGCGTTGCCGCGTCGCGTGCTCGATCCGCGCGTGATGCGCGCCGTCGCCCGCATCGGCCGCTTCTCCGGCGAGCCGGTGACGGCGGATACGTGCGCCACCGAAGCGGGGCTCTCGGCCTCGCGCTTCCTGCATCTGTTCAAGGAGGAGACCGGCATCTCGTTCCGCTCCTTCCGCGCCTGGAAGCGTGCGCGGCATTTGCTGCACTTCGCCAACCAGGACCTCAATCTCGCCCACCTCGCGCAGGACATCGGCTATCCCGACTCCACCCATTTCAGCCATTCGATCCGCCGCTTCTATGGATTGAAACCGCGCGCGATCTTCGTCGGCTCGCGCGACCTCGCGATCTACCGCAGCACCGAGACGGTGAGGCTCGCGGAGGCGAGTTAGGCGCGCTCTCGTAGGGTGGGCAAAGCGAAAGCGTGCCCACCATCTTCGTTCAGCGCCAAGATATGGTGGGCACGGCGCGAGAGCGCCTTTGCCCACCCTACGATAGCCGTGCCTTCCAGCTTCTCCGCGCAAGAAGCCGCATGCCGCTCATCACATGATCGCAAGCGTTGAATTCTCAACGTGCGAGACATTTTTGGCATGAGCGACAAGGCCGTCATCACCTGCGCGCTGAACGGCGTGCTCACCGACCCGAAGCAGCACAACGTGCCTGTGACGCCCGAGCAGATGGCACGCGAAGCCAAGGCTGCGTTCGATGCCGGCGCCAGCATCATGCACATCCATCTGCGCCAGCAGGCGCCGGACAAGGGACATCTGCCGTCCTGGGACGTGAGTGTCAGCAAGGAGATTCAGCAGGCAATCCGCGAGGCCTGCCCCGGCGTCATCATCAATCACACCTCGGGCGTCTCAGGGCCGAACTACAGCGGCGCGCTCGACTGCATCCGCGAGACCAGGCCGGAGATCGCGGCCTGCAATGCCGGCTCGCTGAACTATCTGAAGGTGAAAGCCGACAACACCTGGGCCTGGCCGCCGATGATGTTCGACAACGCGGTCGAGAAGGTGAAGGACTATCTCGACGTGATGAACGCGGTCGGGACCATCCCCGAGTTCGAATGTTTCGACGTCGGCATCGTCCGCTGTGTCGGCATGTATCACCAGGTCGGCATGTACAAGGGCCCGCTCGAATATAACTTCGTGATGGGCGTTGCCTCCGGCATGCCGTCCGATCCTGATCTGCTGCCGATCCTGATCAAGCTGAAACGGCCCGAGGCGCATTTCCAGGTCACCGCGATCGGTCGCGAAGAGATCTGGCCGCTGCACCAGCGCTGCGCCGAGCTCGGCGGCCACCTGCGCACGGGTTTGGAGGATGCCTTCTATCTCGCCGACGGCAAGAAGGTGACGTCGAACGGCCAGTTGATCGAGGCCATCGCCGCCTGCGCCCGCCGTGCGGGCCGCGAGATCGCAAGCCCCGCCGAGGCGCGGAAGATCTTTGGGACGAATAGGTAAGGTATCGCCTCAACCGTCATTGCGAGCGAAGCGAAGCAATCCAGGGTCTTTCCGCGGTGACGGTCTGGATTGCTTCGTCGCTTCGCTCCTCGCAGTGACGAGCAGGATAGAGTTATGTCCATTCTCGACAACACTATTTCTCCCGGCAGCGCCAGCTACCACGCCAATCGCGACGGCATGCTCGCGCTGATCGACCGCATGCGCGCGCTGGAAGAGCGCACGCGTGAGGCGTCGGCGGCGGCAAAGGATCGCTTCCACAAGCGCGGCCAGCTGCTGCCGCGCGAACGCGTCGCGCTGGTGCTCGATCCCGGCGCGCCCTTCATCGAGCTGTCGACGCTCGCCGGTTACATGTTCGACGTATCAGATGCGAACAAGAGCGTGCCCGGCGGCGGCGTCATCGCCGGCATCGGCTTCGTCTCCGGCGTCCGCTGCATGGTCAGCGCCAATGACGCCGGCATCGATGCCGGTGCGCTCCAGCCTTACGGCCTCGACAAGACGCTGCGGGTGCAGGAGCTCGCGCTGGAGAACAAGCTGCCCTACGTCCAGCTCGTCGAAAGCGCCGGGGCCAATCTGCTGCGCTACCGCGTCGAGGACTTTGTCCGTGGCGGCAACATCTTTCGCAATCTCGCGCGGCTCTCGGCGGCGGGGCTGCCGGTCGTCACCGTCACGCACGGCTCGTCCACCGCGGGCGGCGCCTACCAGACCGGCCTGTCCGATTACATCGTCATGGTCCGCGGCCGCACCCGCGCCTTCCTTGCCGGGCCGCCGCTGCTGAAGGCCGCGACAGGCGAGATCGCGACCGAGGAAGAGCTTGGCGGTGCCGAGATGCACACGCAGGTCTCCGGCCTCGGCGATTATCTCGCGGAGGACGACCGCGATGCGCTGCGCATCGCGCGCGAGATCATGGCGGCGCTGGAATGGGAGCGGCCGGGCCGAGCGGTTTCACAGTTCAAACCGCCGCGCTACGACCAGGACGAGCTGCTCGGTATCATGCCGATGGACCACAAGCGCACCGTCGACATGAAGCAGGTGATCGCGCGTATCGTCGACGATTCCGACTTCACCGAGATGGCGCCCAATTACGGCCCCGCCACCGTCTGCGGTCACGCCCGCATCGAAGGCCAGGCGATCGGCATCATCACCAACAACGGCCCGCTCGATCCCGCCGGCGCCAACAAGGCGACGCATTTCATCCAGGCCTGCTGCCAGACCCGCACGCCGATCCTCTATCTCAACAACACCACCGGCTACATGGTGGGCAAGGCCTATGAAGAAGCCGGCATGATCAAGCACGGCTCCAAGATGATCCAGGCGGTGACCTCGGCGACGGTGCCGCAGATCACCATCTACTGCGGCGCCTCGTTCGGCGCCGGCAATTACGGCATGTGTGGCCGCGGCTTCCATCCGCGCTTCTGCTTCTCCTGGCCAAACGCCAAGACAGCAGTGATGGGCGGCGAGCAGGCCGCCGAGACCATGGCGATCGTGACCGAGGCCGCCGCAGCACGGCGCGGCAAGCCGGTCGAGAAAGAAAAGCTCGACGCGATGAAGGCGCAGATCATCGGCGTGTTCGACGGCCAGATGGACGTGTTCTCGACCAGCGCGCGCGTGCTCGACGACGGCGTGATCGATCCGCGCGACACCCGTGCGGTGCTGTCCGAGGTGCTCGCGATCTGCCGCGAGGGCGATGCGCGCACCCCTCAGCGCATGCAATTCTCGGTGGCCCGCCCATGAGGAACGGATCAGTGCAGCACCGGCCGTTCTTCAGGGTTTTGGTTGCCAATCGCGGCGAGATCGCGCTGCGCGTGATGCGCAGTGCGCGGCAGCTCGGCCTCGGCGTCGTTGCGGTCTATTCGGATGCCGATCGCGATGCGCTCCATGTACGGCAGGCCGACCAGGCCGTGCGCATCGGCGAAGCCCTGCCGGCGCAATCCTATCTCAACATTCCCGCGATCATCGCCGCGGCCAAGGCGAGCGGCGCGGATGCCGTGCATCCCGGCTATGGCTTCCTCGCCGAGAACGAGGAGTTTGCACAAGCGTGCAAGGATGCGGGCCTCGTCTTCATCGGTCCCTCGCCGCAGGCGATCGAGGCCATGGGTAACAAGGCCGGCGCCAAGGAGATCATGAAGAAGGCCGGCGTGCCCTGCGTGCCCGGCTATCAGGGCGCCGACCAAACCGACGAGGTCATGCTCGCGGAAGCCAGGAAGATTGGCTTCCCCGTGATGATCAAGGCGGTTGCGGGCGGCGGCGGACGCGGCATGCGGCTCGTTACCGATGCCGCATCCTTCCCCGATGCGCTGCGCAGTGCGCGGTCGGAGGCGAAGGCCGCGTTCGGAGATCCCACGGTCATCCTCGAACGTGCCATCCAGAATCCCCGACACATCGAGATCCAGGTGTTCGGCGACAGCCACGGCAACGCCATCCATCTCGGCGAGCGCGACTGCTCGGTGCAGCGGCGACATCAAAAGCTGATCGAGGAGGCACCATCGCCGGCGGTCACGCCGGAGCTGCGCGCGAAAATGGGCGAGGTCGCTGTCGCCGCGGTGAGGGCATTGCGTTACGAGGGCGCCGGCACGCTGGAGTTCCTGCTCGACGCCAGCGGCGAATTCTACTTCATGGAGATGAACACGCGCCTCCAGGTCGAGCATCCCGTCACCGAGGCGATCACCGGGCTCGATCTCGTCGAGCTGCAGCTGCGTGTCGCGCGTGGCGAGCCTCTGCCGGTGAAGCAGCAGGACATCCGATTCTCGGGCCATGCCATCGAGGTGCGGCTGTGCTCGGAAGATGCCGCGCAGGATTTCATGCCGCAGTCCGGCCGCATGGCGCGCTGGCAGGTGCCTGACAGCATCCGCGTCGAGCACGCGCTGCAATCGGGCGCGGAGATCCCGCCGTTCTACGATTCCATGATCGCAAAGGTGATCAGCCATGGCGCGACACGCGAGGAGGCGAGGGGGCGGCTGATCGTCGGCCTGGAGCAACTCACTGCGTTTGGCGTGACCACCAACCAAGCATTTCTGATGTCCTGCCTGCGCCATCCCGGATTTGCCAGGGGCGAGGCGACGACAGCCTTCATCGGCGCACATCGCGACGAACTGTTGGCGCCGCCGGCGAATGCTGCATTCGATACGGCGCTGGCGGGCCTGCTGCTCTATGTCACCAATCCGCGCGCGCCGTCATGGCAAGGTGGCCGGAGCCTGGCGGCAACATTTCCGTTAACGGCGAAAGTCGAGATCGCCAGCCACACCCACGAGCTCGAAGTCACGCGTGAGCGCAGTGGCGGCTACATCGTCGCCGCCGACGGCCGTCAGGACAAGTTCGAGATCGACCAGCTCGATCCCGACGCCATCCGCTTCCGCCACGACGGCGTGATGGACAGCGCAAAATTCCTGCGCGACGGCGACCGGCTCTACCTCCAGCATCGCGGCATCCCGCTTGCGGTCACCGACCTCACCCTCGCCGCACCGAAGGCGGCCGCAACCAACGGCGGCGATGGCAAAGTCCGCGCCGCCATGAACGGCCGCGTCGTCGCCGTGCTGGTCAAGCCCGGCGACCGCGTCACCGCCGGTCAAGCGGTGATGACCCTGGAAGCAATGAAGATGGAGCACGTCCACAAGGCCGGCATCGACGGCGTGGTCGCCGCGATCGACGTCGCCGAAGGCGAGCAGGTCACGACGGGCAGGATCGTCGCGGAGATTGCGGCGGGGTAGCCTCTCTCCGTCATTGCGAGCGAAGCGAAGCAATCCAGTCTGCATCCGCAGAAGCACTCTGGATTGCTTCGCTGCGCTCGCAATGACGATGGGGAGAGATGCCGTCTCAAACGCGACTCGCCGCCGTGGCTGCACGCGGGCGTCCCAATAAATCCAAATAATTCCAATATGATATTGCCTGTTTGATCTCGCTCAAGATTTTTATTGAACATTGTTCAATTTAGGGCTACTAATATTGAGCGATGTCAAATCATGTGGAGGCCTGCATGTTGCGCGCAAATCACCACGCCCGAGAGACCGATGCCCTGCTGCCGTCAGTGTCCCGCCGGTTCTCGTTCGCCCCGCCGCAAGTTCGCGAAAAATATCTGATCGGCGCACTCTTCGTCCTGACGCTCGTGGCGCTCCTCGCACCCGCGATGCCCGCCTCCGCCTGGCACATCCCGCATTTCGTCGACACCCGCACCTGGCTGGGCGTGCCCAACGCCGGCGACGTGCTGAGCAATCTTGCCTTCCTGGCGATGGGCGCTTGGGGCTTGCTGCGCCTGCGTGCCCACCCTGATGCGCCCGCGGGTGCAGGTTGCCTCTTCGTGGGTCTGATCCTCACTTGCCTAGGATCGTGCATCTATCATCTGGATCCCGACGCGCCGCAGCGGCTGGTGGCCGATCGTCTCGGTATGGCGGTGGCGTTCGCGGGCTTTCTGGGCATCGCGGCCAGCGAGCGCATCAGCGTGCGTGCCGGTCAGGCGGTGGTGGTGCTGGTGACGGTTGCGGGCCTGCTCGCGGCCTGGGTGGCACGCGAGAATCTCACGCCATGGGTGGTCGTGCAGTTCGGCGGCATGGCGTTGGCCGTGGGACTGGCGTTGACACGGCCCCGGCCCGGTGCGCTTGGCGTGTCTCTGGGCGGCGTGATCTTCTTTTACGCGCTGGCCAAGCTTTTCGAGCTGGGTGACGTGACCATATTTGAAGCGACAGGCCACATTGTCTCGGGCCACACGCTCAAGCATCTGGCCGCCGCGCTGGCGGCCTGGCCGGTGATCCGGGCTTTGCGGCCTACTGGCTCCGTCCGGTCCCCTCGTTGAGCAGACACGCCACCTGATGTCCGCCGCCCGCGTCCACCAGCGCCGGCCGCTCCGTCCTGCACCGCCCGATCGCAAACCGGCAGCGGGTGTGAAACGCGCAGCCCGGCGGCGGATTGACCGGGCTCGGCACGTCGCCGTCGACCAGCGGCGCGAGCTTCTTGGCAAACGGGTTCGCAACCGGCACTGACGCGAGCAGGGCTTGCGTATAGGGATGGCGGGGATTGCGGAACAGCTCGTCCTTGTCGGCGATCTCGACGATGCGGCCGAGATACATCACGGCGACGCGATGGCTGATATGGGCGACCACGGCGAGGTCATGCGCGATGAAGAGATAGGAGAAGCCGTGCTGCTTCTGCAGGTCGATCAGGAGATTGATCACCTGCGCCTGGATCGAGACGTCGAGCGCGGAGACCGGTTCGTCGCAGACGATCAGGCGCGGCCCCAGTGCCAGCGCGCGTGCGATGCAGATGCGCTGGCGCTGGCCGCCGGAGAATTGATGCGGGAAGTTGCGCATCTGATCAGGCCGCAGGCCCACCTGCTCGAACAGTCTTGCGGTACGCGCTTCCAGCTCCTTGCCGCTTGCGAGCCCATGCACGGCGAGCGGCTCGCCGACGATGTCGCCGGCGGTCATGCGCGGATTGAGCGAAGCAAAGGGATCTTGAAACACGATCTGCATTGAGCGGCGATGCGGCCGCAGCGCGGTCTTGGAGAGACGGGTGATGTCCTCTCCATCAAGGCGGATCTGACCCGAGGTCGGCTCGACCAGCCGCAGCACGCTGCGCGCCACCGTCGACTTGCCGCAGCCGGATTCACCGACCAGGCCGAGCGTCTCGCCGGTATGAACCGAGAACGAGACGCCGTCGACCGCATGCACGGTGCCGACCTGCCGCCGCAACACGCCGGCGCGCACCGCGTAGTGCTTCTTGAGATCGGTGACTTCGAGCAGCGCTTCGGTCATGCCACCTCCGCCACTTCGGCCGCGCGCCAGCACGCCGCGAGATGGCCGCCGCCCCAGTCCTCCAGCGGCGGATATTCGGCCTCGCAACGCTTGATCGCGAGCTTGCAGCGCGGCGCGAAGGCGCAGCCTTTCGGCAGCCGCACCAGCGACGGCACGGTGCCGGGAATTTCGTTGAGCCGCGCCTGCACCGGAACACCTGACGCCGGCACGGCCGGGATCGAGGCCATCAGCCCGCGGGTGTAGGGGTGCTTGGGATCGGCGAACAGCGCTTCCACCGTTGCCTCCTCCACCTTCTTCCCCGCATACATCACGATCACCCGCTGCGCGGTCTGCGCGACGACGCCGAGATCATGCGTGATCAGCACGAGGCCGGTGCCGAGCTCCTTCTGAAGGTCGAGGATCAGCGCCAGGATCTGTGCCTGGATGGTGACGTCGAGCGCGGTGGTCGGCTCGTCCGCGATCAGCAGCGCCGGACGGCAGGCCAGCGCCATCGCGATCATCGCGCGCTGGCGCATGCCGCCGGAAAGCTGATGCGGATACTCCCGCGCGCGCCGCGCCGGTTCGGGAATGCGGACCAGCCGCAGCATCTCGACCGCGATGTCGCGCGCTTCTCTGGCCGGCATCGCCCGGTGCAGCCGCACCGCCTCGACGATCTGGTCACCGATCCGCATCACCGGATTGAGCGAGGTCATCGGCTCCTGGAAGATCATGGAGATGCGATTGCCCCTGACGGCGCGCATCTCGGATTCATCCAGCGCCAGCAGCTCGGTGCCTTCGAGCGAGACCGACCCGCCGACGATGCGGCCGGGCGGATCGGGCACCAGCCGCATCAGCGACAGCGCGGTGACGCTCTTGCCGCAGCCGGATTCGCCGACGATCGCGAGCGTCTCGCCACGTTTCACGGTGAACGAGACGTCGTCGACGGCTTTGAACAGGCCGGAATTGGTGAAGAACACCGTCTTCAGGTTCTTCACATCGAGCACGAGATCGGATTTTTCTGCCATCAGCCGCGCTGCCGGGGATCGAGGATGTCGCGCAGGGCGTCGCCGAACAGATTGGCGCCGAACACGGCGAGGCTGATCGCGATGCCGGGGAAGATCACCAGCCACGGTGCGGTGCGGACATATTCGGCGGCGGATTCCGAGAGCATCCGACCCCATGACGGATAGGGCTCGGGAATGCCGAGGCCGAGGAAGGAGAGCGAGGCTTCGGTGAGGATGGTCGAGCCGAGCTGCGCGGTCGCGAGCACGATCAGCGGCGCCAGCGTGTTCGGCAGCACGTGGCGCAGCGCGATCCGCACCTCGCTCATGCCGATCGACTTGGCGGCTTCGATAAAGGGCAGCTCGCGCAGCGCCAGCGTGTTGGCGCGAATGACGCGCGACACGGTCGGGATCAGCGGAATGGCGATGGCGATGATGACGTTCGGCAGGGACGGACCGAGTGCGGCGGTCATGATCAACGCCAGGACCAGCAGCGGAAGCGCTTGAAGAATGTCGGAGACACGCTGGAACACCAGATCGACCCAGCCGGAGAGATAGCCGGAGGTCAGCCCGACGATGACGCCGATCGTGCCGCCAAGTGCCGTCGAGCCGATACCGACGGCGAGTGAGATTCGTGCACCGTGGATGATGCGGCTGAACACGTCACGGCCGAAGGAATCCGTGCCCATCCAGTGCGCCAGGCTCGGGCGCGCCAGCGCACGGGCGGCGTCGATGGTCAGGGGATCGTAGCGCGCGATGAAATCGGCAAAGATCGCCGTGAGCACGAACAGCGTCATGATGATCAGCCCGGCCGCGCCCAGCACATGCCGCTGCGCCAAATACAGCACGCGCCGCCAGCCACCGGTCGCATACGCGCCGGCCCGCCTCAGTTCGAGATCATAGTCAATCGCGGCCAAGCTGATCTCCTAATCCGTATACCGGATACGCGGATCGAACACCGCGTAGAGCATGTCGACGATGAAGTTCGCGCTGACCACCACGACCGCAATCAGCATCACGAGGTTCTGCACGATCGGGTAGTCGCGCCAGCGGATCGCTTCGACCAGGAAGCGCGCGACGCCGGGGATGTTGAACACGGTCTCGGTCACGATCAGGCCGCCGATCAGGAACGCTGCCTCGATGCCGATCACGGTGATGACGGGCAGGATCGCGTTCTTCAGCGCATGCTTATAGTTGACGGCGGCGTCGGAGGCGCCCTTGGCGCGCGCGGTGCGGATATAGTCCTGCCGCAGCACCTCCAGCATCGAGGATCGCGTGATGCGCATGGTCAGCGCGGCGCTGCGGAAGCCGACGGCGGCCGCCGGCACGGCGTAGGTCGCGAACGCCTCGAGCCAGGTCTGCGGATTGGGATTGAAGATCGGCATCTGGTTGAACATCGCCACCGACGCCGTGAGGATCAGCAGGCCGAGCCAGAACGAGGGCAGCGACAAGCCGCTGAGGCTGACGACGCGCAACGCGTAATCGAGCCGCGTCCCCTGCTTCACCGCGCTGATGACACCGAGCGGAATGCCGATCGAGGCCGAGAACAACAGCGCCAGCCCGGCGAGCCGCGCGGTGATCGGGATCCGCGGCAGGATCTCCTGAAGCGCAGGCTTCTCCGAGACATAGGAGTAGCCGAAATCGCCGCGCAGAAAGCCGCTGATCCAGTGCCAGTACTGCACGACCAGCGGCTGGTCGATGCCGAGCTCCTTCTCCAGATTGGCCCTGTCGGCGGGATCGACGTAGCCGGCCGCGGCAAACAGGATGTCGACGATGTTGCCGGGCACGACGCGCAGCAGGAAGAAGATGACGACCGAGATCCCGAACAGGGTCACGAGCATCAGGAACAGGCGCCGCACCAGATAGGCAAACATGCATCGCCTCCTGTCGAAACCGCCAGCCGCCTGCGCTACTTGTCCATCCAGACGTCCTCGTAGCGATACCCATTATAGGAGCTGTTCGACATCACCGTTACGCCCTTGACATAGGGCTGCCAGCAGGAGCCGGTGCGCGCGTGGAAGATGATCGGGCGGGCGACGTCCTCCTGCAGCTTCTTGTCGATGTCCCACACCAGCTTCTTGCGCTTGTTGACGTCGGTCTCCTGCGACTGCACGTCGAACAGCTTCTCGATCTCCTTGTTGCAGTAATTGGTGTAGTTGCGCTCGGAGCCGCAGGAATAGTTCTCGTAGAACGACTGGTCGGGATCGTCGACGGCGTTGCCGGTCAAATTGAGCCCGAGCATGTAGTCCTTGCGTGCGATCTTCGGGAACCAGTTCGCGGTCTCGACCACGTCGAGCTCGCCGTCGATATAGATGCTCTTGAGCTGGTCGATCAGGATCACCGCGGGATCGCGATAGACCGGGATGTTGCGGGTCGAGACCTTGACGGCGAGATGCTTGTCCGGCCCGTAGCCGGCCTTCTGCATCAGCTTCCTGGCTTCCTCGCGGTTGGCGTTCACATCGGGGCCGTAGCCGGGAATGCTCTCGAGCATCTCCTTCGGCATGCCCCACAGTCCGTTCGGCGGCGGCAGCATGGTGCCGCCGACATCGCCCTGGCCCTCGAACATGATCGAGATGAAGGCCTTGCGGTCGAGCGACAGCGCCATGGCGCGGCGGATGTCGATATTGTCGAACGGCGGCGCGGAGGAATTGACGATGATGTTGGTGGCGACATTGTTGGGCTCGACCACGCAGACCGCTTTCGGCGCCTGCGATTTGACGTCCTTCAGCAGCGGAATGCTCACTTCGGTCGGGAACGCCATGTCGAACTTGCCGGCGACGAAGGCGAGGATCGCGGTCGAACGGTTCGGGATGATGGTGAACTCGATGCCGTCGAGATAGGGCCGCCCCTCGCGCCAATAGTCGGGATTGCGGGTCAGCTTGATCGATTCATTGGCCTTGAACTCGACGAATTTGAACGGGCCGGTGCCGATCGGGTGCGTGCGCATGTCGCCGGGCGAGACGTGACAGGGATAGACCGGCGTGTAGCCCGAGGCGAGCAGGGCCAGCAGCGACGGCTGCGGCCGCTTCAAGTTGAAGGAAACCTCGAGGTCGCCGTTGGTGGAGACGTCGTTGACCTGCTCGTACCAGGTCTTGCGCGGATTCTGCCGGAACTTCTGCTGCGACTTGCCCATCAGCATGTCGAAGGTGCATTTGACGTCCGCGGAGGTGAACGGCTTGCCGTCGTGCCATTTCACGCCCGGGCGCAGCTTGAAGGTCAGCGTCTTGTTGTCGTTGACCCAGGCCCAGCTCTCGGCGAGTTCCGGAATGATGTTGTCCATCCTGTTCTGCGCCTCGTCCTGCTTGTAGATGACGAGGTTGTTGAACACAGGCATGAAGGGAACATTGAGCGAATAGGTCGCGCCTTCATGGATCGAGGCATTGCCGGGGCTGTCGCGGTGGTACATCCGCAGGACTCCGCCCTGTTTGGGCCCGCCGGCGAGCGCGGTGGTCGAGGTCGTCAGCACAGATAGCGCCGCCACTGCGGCGAGCGCCCACACGCTCCGCATGCTCATCCTCCCTGGACATTAGTCTTTTGGGCCTTTGCGGCCTGTTTGTCAGACGATAGCGACGCGCGTGCAGCGAGGCAACCGGCAAGGCCGCTCGCCGCCTCGACAATTCGGATGACGGAAGGCCGCAGGCGTTCACACTCTCTTCATGTGAGAGTGCAGGTGCGAAGGGATGGTTCCTGTGCGCGCAGCTGTCTCAACAAACTGCGGCGTCGTCCCGGATAAGCGAAGCGCAGATCCGGGATCCATAACCACAGGAAGTCGTTTGATGAAGACTCGGAGTTGACTCCCGCCGGTGGTTATGGGTCCCGGGTTCGCGACTTCGTCGCGCCCCGGGACGACAGTGGGGCTCACACGATCCGTGACGTCTTGTTCCCCCAATAGCGGTCCCGCAGCAGCCGCTTGTACAGTTTGCCCGTCGGCAGCCGCGGCAGTTCCTTCTCGAAATCGACCGAGCGCGGCACCTTCTGCCGCGACAGCGATTGGCCGCAGAAGGCGATCAGTTCTTCGGCGAGCGCCTCGCCCGGCACGATGCCGGGCATCGGCTGCACCACCGCCTTCACCTCTTCGCCGAGATCGGGATTGGGCACGCCGAACACCGCGGCATCGGCGACCTTCGGATGGGTGATGAGCAGGTTCTCGCATTCCTGCGGATAGATGTTCACCCCGCCGGAGATGATCATGAAGGTCGCGCGGTCGGTCAAATAGAGGAAACGATCCTCGTCGACATAGCCGACGTCGCCGACCGTGCTCATGCTGCCGTCGGCCGAGCGCGCCTCCCTGGTCTTCTCGGGGTCGTTGAAATATTCGAACGACGATGCCGTCTTGAACCAGACCTGGCCCGGCGTGCCGGTCGGGCACGCCCTCATGTTCTCGTCGAGAATGTGGAGGTCGCCGAGCAGCACCTTGCCGACGGTGCCGCGGTGGCTAAGCCATTCCTCGCTGTTGCAGGCGGTGAAGCCGAGGCCTTCGGTCGCGCCGTAATATTCGTGGATGATCGGCCCCCACCATTTGATGATGTCGTCCTTGACCAATGCCGGGCAGGGCGCTGCGGCGTGGATCGCAATCTCCAGCGACGACAGGTCGTAGCGGTCGCGCACCTCCTCCGGCAGCTTCAGCATGCGCGAGAACATCGTCGGCACCAGCTGGGTGTGGGTGATGCCCCATTGCTGGACGAGCTGGAGATAACGTTCGGGATCGAACGTCTCCTTGATGATCACGGTGCCGCCCATGCGGATCGTGAGGTTCACCGCGGCTTGCGGCGCGGAGTGATAGAGGGGGGCAGGCGAGAGATAGACCATGCCCTCGCGGTAGCGCCAAAGCTTTGTCAGGAAATCGAACAGCGGCAGATTGTGCTTCGGCGGCTCCTCCGGCAGCGGGCGCAGGATGCCTTTCGGCCGTCCGGTCGTGCCGGATGAATAGAGCATGGCGGTGCCGAGCCATTCATCGGCGATCGGAGCCTCGGGCAGGTCGGCGGTCACCTCGGCGAGGCCGACGATGCGGTCGCTCTCGCCGGGGCCGTCGGCGACGATGCAGAGCTTGATGTCCGGACAGGCCTTGATCGCCTCGCGGGCGATGTCGAGTTTCGCAACGGACGTGATCAGGATTTTCGACTGGCTGTTGACGAGGAGATAGGCGAGCTCGCCCGGCGTCAGGAACGAGTTGATGCAGGTGTAGTACAGCCCGGAGCGCTCGCCCGCGCCGCATGCTTCGAGATAGCGCGAATTGTTCTCCATGAAGATCGAATAATGGTCGAGCCGCTTCAAGCCGTGCTCGCGGAACAGATGCGCCAGGCGGTTGCTGCGCGCATCGAGCTCGCGATAGGTGACGGCCTCGCCGGTTGCAGCCATGATGAATGCGGGCTGGAGCGGGCGTAGACGAGCATGCTGACCTGGATACATCAGTCCTCCGGCTTGAAATTATGCGGCGAGAAGCAGGATTTCGCGAATGTCGGCGGGGCCGTCGATCTTGCGCGGGTTGCGCGGGATCCAGTTCGTGCGCATCGCCTGTTCGGCGATGGCGTCGAAATGCTCAGGCGAGACGCGGACGTCGGCGAGGCTGCGCGGCATGCCGAGTGAGCGGATGAAGGCATCGAGCACGTCGCCGGCGTTGTGGCCGGGAAAACCCATCGCGGCGGCGACGATCATCTGGCGCTCGGCGTTGTCGCGCGCATTCCAGCGCATCACCGCGGGCAGCATGATGCAGGAGGTGTAGCCGTGCGGCACGTCGAAGGCCGCACCCAGCACATAGCCGATGCCGTGGCTCGCACCCATCGGCACGCCGGCGGCGAGCGCGCCCATCGACAGCCAGGTGCCGATCTGCGCATCCATGCGGGCGTCGAGGTCGGCAGGGTCGGCCTTCACCCGCGGCAGCGCGTCGGCGAGCATGGCCAGCCCCTTCACCGACTGCGCGTCGGCATAAGGATGCGTCTCGCGCGAGCAGATCGCCTCGACGCAATGGTCGACGGCGCGGATGCCGGTGGAGAGAAACAGCCATTCCGGCGTGCGCACGGTGATGGCGGGATCGAGAATGGTCGCACGCGGCACCGTGAGCGGATGCCGCAGCATCTGCTTCACATGCGTGGCGCGGTCGGTGACGCCCGCGATCGCGCTGAACTCGCCGCCGGCGATCGTGGTCGGCACGCTGATCTGCCGCACGTTAGGGGCGGTCATCTCGGGCGCGACGCCCTTGTGGACGCGGATGCGCTCGATGCCCTCGACGTCGTCGATGCCGTTGGCAAGGCAGAGCTGCACCGCCTTGGCGCCGTCGGTGATCGAGCCGCCGCCCACGGTGACGATCAGGTCGGCGTTCACTGCGCGCGCCGCATTGGTCGCCGCGATCACCGCCTCGCGCGGCGTATGCGCCGGCATGGCGTCGAACAGGCCGGCGCAGCGCGCGCCGAGCGCCTGTTTGATCTTCGCGATTTCGTCGGTCTGACGGTTCAGCGTGCCGGAGACCATCAGGAAGGCGCGGCGCGTCCCCAGCCGGTCCATCTGCGCAACGACGGCCTCGGCCGCGGGATGGCCGAACACGACCTCCTCGATCGCGCCGTAAACGACACGTCCCTGGTGCACGCCTGTCCTCCCAGGACAATTCGGCTTTGTTTTTCTGGGAGTAATCTAGCCGAGCGGACGGTGTCCGTCATGTGCGAAGACGCTGGCGACTTTCTTACCCTCCGCCTCCAGGGGAGGGTGGCGAGCGCCGCGTCTTGATTGCTGACCTTCCGCCGACGCGCATCAGCTGCCGCTTGTCATCATCTCTCTCGCTGTCAACCCGTCATCCGGCTAGGGCATCCTCCCAAGCGTTGCGCGCGCTTTCGTCTTGAAGATTTCATCATTGAAACCCATCTTGTGTCGCCCGCGGGTAGGCGAGTACGCTGCTTTTGCTGCGGCAAATGTGCGAGGGACTTGGGATGAGCGGACCGGACCGAAACGAGCATTTTGTCAAAACGCACGATTTCGTCCTACCTCGACTTTGCGCAATTGCCGGGCTCCTCGCCGCGACGTTCGCTCTCACTGGTTGCGGACAACCGGCCTCGCAGGCCGCCGCCCCACCGCCGCCGCCGGTGACCGTCGCCCAGCCCGTCAAGCGCACCGTCACCGATTGGGACGAGTTCACCGGCCGCTTCGAGGCGGTCGAGGAGGTGCAGGTGCGCCCCCGTGTCGGCGGCTTCGTCAACTCCGTCGAGTTCCAGGACGGCGCGATCGTGCATCAGGGCGACCTGCTCTACGTCATCGACCCGCGCCCGTTCGAGGCGGTGGCCGAGCAGGCGGACGGCCAGTTGTCCGACGCGCGTGCCAAGGTGGAGCTTGCCAAGCGCGAGCTCGACCGTGGTCTGAACCTGGTCCAGACCAGCGCGGTCTCCGAGCAGGCCGTCGACCAGCGCCGCCAGGCCCTGCAGGCGGCGCATGCCGCGGAGACGCAGGCCGCAGGTGCGCTGAAGGCCGCCCGGCTCAATATCGAGTTCACCCATGTGACCGCGCCGCTCACCGGCCGCGTCAGCCGCCATCTCGTCAGCCCCGGCAATCTCGTGCAAGGCAGCGATACCGGCACCTCGACGCTGCTCACCTCGATCGTCGCGCTCGACCCGATCTACGTCTATTTCGACATGGATGAAGCAACCTTCATCAAATACAGCAAGCTGTGGTTCGAAGGCCGCCGCCCGAGCTCGCGCGACACCGCGAACCCGGTGCAGGTGACGCTCGCCGGCGAGACCAAGCCGTCGCATGAGGGCACCATCAACTTCCTCGACAACCGCCTCGATGTTTCCACTGGCACGCTGCGCAGCCGCGCCGTGATCAAGAACACCGATCTCTCGATCCTGCCGGGCCAGTTCGGCCGCGTCCGGCTGATCGGCAGCGCGCCCTATGACGCGCTGCTGATTCCCGACGTCGCGGTCGCGACCGACCAGTCCCGCAAGATCGTGTTCGTCGTGAAGCCGGACGACACCGTCGAGGCGCGCCCCGTGGTGCTCGGTCCGCTCGATGAGGGCCTGCGCGTGATCCGCGAGGGGCTGAAGGCGGAGGACCGCGTCATCGTCAACGGCATCCAGCGCGCCCGCGTCGGCGCCAAGGTCGCTCCGTCTCCCGCGCCAGCGCCGGCCAAGTCCGGTGACAAGTCATGAACCTTGGCCGTCTCTCCATCAACCAGCCCATCCTGGCGATGGTGCTGTCGATCGTGCTGCTGATCGTCGGCGCGCTCGCCTATACGACGCTGCCGGTCTCCGAATATCCGCAAGTGGTGCCGCCGACGGTCGTCGTCACCACGCAATATCCGGGCGCCTCGGCGCAGACCGTGTCCGACACGGTCGCAGCTCCGATCGAGCAGCAGATCAACGGCGTCGAGGACATGCTGTATCTCTACAGCCAGGCGACCTCGAACGGGCAATTGACGATCACCGTCACCTTCAAGCTCGGCACCGATCTCGACAAGGCGCAGGTGCTGGTGCAGAACCGCGTCGCGATCGCACAGCCGCAGCTGCCGGACGAAGTGCAGCGCAACGGCGTCGTCACGCGCAAGAACTCGCCCGACATCCTGATGGTCGTGTTCATGCTGTCGCCGGACGATACGTTCGACCAGCTCTACATCTCCAATTACGCGCTGCTCCAGGTCCGTGACCAGTTGCTGCGGATCGACGGCGTCGGCGATATCCAGATCTTCGGCGCACGCGACTATTCGATGCGGCTCTGGCTCGACCCTGATCGTATCGCCAATCTCGGCCTGACCTCGACCGAGGTGCTGGCCGCGATCCGTGCCCAGAACGTCCAGATCGCGGGCGGCCAGATCGCCGAACCGCCGATCGCCGACCGGGCCTTCCAGCCAAACCTCGTTTTCACCGGGCGCCTCAAGGACCAGAAGCAGTTCGAGGACATCCTGATCAAGGCCGGCTCCGACGGCCGCACGGTGCGGCTGCGCGACGTCGCCCGCATCGAGCTCGGTGCTCTCGCCTACTCCACCAACAGCTTCCTGCTGCGCAAATCGGCGGTCGCCATGCTGGTGACGCAGCGGCCGGGATCGAACGCGCTCGCGACGGCGAAAAACATCTCCGACACGATGACGACGCTCAAGCAAAGCTTCCCGAAGGGCCTCGACTACAATATCGGCTACAACCCGACCGAGTTCATCGCGCAATCGGTCCACGAGCTGATCAAGACCATCTACGAGGCCATGCTGCTCGTGGTCATCGTGGTGCTGGTGTTCCTGCAAGGATGGCGGCCCGCGATCATTCCGATCATCGCGATCCCTGTCTCGCTGGTCGGCACCTTCGCGGTGATGGCGGCGCTCGGCTTCTCCATCAACAACCTCACCTTGTTCGGCCTCGTGCTTGCGGTTGGCATCGTGGTCGACGACGCCATCGTGGTGGTGGAGAATGTGGAGCGCCATCTCGAGCACGGCTTAAGTCGGCGCGATGCGGCGCTGAAGACCATGGAGGAGGTCGGCGGCGCGCTGGTCTCGATCGCGCTGGTGCTCTGCGCCGTGTTCGTGCCGACCGCATTCATTGGCGGCATCTCCGGGCAGTTCTTCCAGCAATTCGCCGTCACCATTGCGGTGGCGACCGCGATCTCCTGCTTCTGCTCGCTGACGCTGTCGCCGGCGCTGGCTTCGATGATCCTCACGCCGCACGCAGAGAAGCGACCGCCTGCCGCCTGGAATCTCCTCGCGCGTGGCTGGAATGCGTTCACCGGCGTCTTCAACCGCGTGTTCGATCGGCTCTCGCATGGTTATGCCGGCCTTGCCAATTTCGTGATCCGCCATTCGGTGGTGATGATCCTGATCTATGTCGTGCTGATCGGCAGCGCCGGCTGGCTGATCGCGACCACGCCGCAGGGCTTCATTCCCGCGCAGGATCGCGGCTACGTCATCATCTCCGTGCAATTGCCGGGCGCGGCGTCGCTGGCGCGCACCACCGAAGTCGTGCGCGAGATCGAGCGGATCTCGCTGGACACGCCCGGCATCGTCCGCGTCGCCGCCTTCGCCGGCTTCTCGGGCGCCACCCGCACGCAGGCGGGCAATGCTGCGGCGCTGTTCCCGGTGTTCGACGAGCCCGAGGCGCGGATGAAGAAGGGATTGTCTGCGAACGCCATCACGGTCGAACTGCGCAAGCGCCTGGCCGCAATCCAGGGCGCCTTCATCATCGTGATTCCGCCGCCGGCCGTGCCCGGCATCGGCACCGGCGGCGGCTTCACCATCCGCGTCCAGGACCGCCAGGGCCGAGGACCTGAGCTGCTCGCCGCGGCCACCGACGAGCTTGTCGCCGCGGCGCGCAAATCGCCGTTGCTGCTCGGCCCCACGGTTTTCTCCCCGTTCTCGGCCAACACGCCGCAGCTCTTCGTCGACATCGACCGCACCAAGGCGCAGAAGCTCGGCGTGCCCATCGCCAGCATCAACGACACGATCCAGACCTACTTCGGATCGACCTACGTCAACGACTTCAACCTGTTCGGCCGCACCTATCACGTCACCGCGCAGGCCGACTTCCCGTTCCGAAAAGAGCCCAGCGACCTCTCGCGCCTGCGCACGCGCAACGCCTCCGGCGACATGGTGATGCTCGGCAGCGTGGTCGAGTTCAAGGACGTCTCCGGCCCCGACCGCGTCGCACGCTACAATCTCTATGCTGCGTCCGAGCTCCAAGGCGAGCCGGCGCCGGGCACCAGCTCGACCACCGCGCTCAACACCATCAAGAAGCTCGCGGACGACATCTTGCCCAGCGGCTTCACCTTCGAATGGACCGATCTGTCCTATCAGCAGGTCACCGGCGGCAATGCGGGCCTGCTCGTGTTCCCGATCTGCGTGCTGTTCGTCTATCTCGTGCTCGCCGCGCAATATGGCAGCTGGACGCTTCCATTCGCGGTGATCCTGATCGTGCCGATGTGCCTGTTGGCCGCCACGATCGGCGTGCGCATCATGGGGCAGGACGTCAACATCCTCACCCAGATCGGATTCGTTGTTCTGGTGGGGTTAGCTGCAAAGAACGCGATCCTGATCGTCGAGTTCGCACGCGACATCGAGAAAGAAGGCAAGCCACGGCTGGAGGCCGTGATCGACGCCTGCCGCCTGCGCCTGCGGCCGATCCTGATGACCTCCTTCGCCTTCATCCTCGGCGTGCTGCCGCTGGTGATATCGTCCGGCTCCGGCTCGGAGATGCGGCAGGCGGTCGGCGTTGCCGTGTTCTTCGGCATGATCGGCGTCACCCTGTTCGGCCTGCTGTTCACCCCGATCTTCTATGTGGTGGTGCGGAACCTGGCGGAAGGGCGGAACGAGGGGAAGAAGCCGGAGGTGGTGGCTTCGTAATATTGGTGGTGGCCGCCGGCTTATCCAAATCCTCGATGTCGTCCCCGCGAAGGCGGGGACCCATAACCACAGGGAGGAGTTTGGCGAAGGCTGGCAACCACTAGCTCGCGCCAAACTCCTCCCTGTGGTTATGGGCCCCGGATCTGCGCTGCGCTTGTCCGGGGCGACACCAATTTTGTAGCTGGCGCCCATACTAACGATCAACATGAAATGGATGGGCAGGCGCGGGGTTCTTCACTAGTATCCGCGCGATTTCAAAACAGAAAACTGCTGGGAGCCAACATATGAAATCAGCACTTTTGGCCGCTGTCGCAACGTCTGCTCTGTTGCTGGCTGCGCCGGCCTTCGCGCAAGGCGTCAAGATCGGCATTCTCAACGATCAGTCCGGCGTCTATGCCGACTACGGCGGCAAATACTCGGTCGAAGCCGCCAAGATGGCGATCGAGGATTTCGGCGGTGAAGTGCTTGGTCAGAAGATCGAGATGGTCACCGCCGATCACCAGAACAAGCCGGATCTCGCCACGTCGATCGCGCGGCGCTGGTACGATGTCGAGAACGTGGACATGATCACGGAGCTGACGACCTCCTCGGTCGCGCTCGCGATCCACGAGCTCTCCAAGGAAAAGAAGAAGATCGACATCGTCGTCGGCGCCGCGACCTCGCGCCTCACCGGCGATGCCTGCCAGCCCTACGGCTTCCACTGGGCCTATGACACCCGTGCGCTCGGCGTCGGCACCGGCGGCGCGCTGACCAAAGCGGGCGGCGACACCTGGTTCTTCCTCACTGCCGACTATGCCTTCGGCTATGCGCTGGAGAAGGACACCAGCGAGATCGTCACCGCCAATGGCGGCAAGGTGGCCGGCTCGGTCCGCGTGCCGCTCAACTCGTCGGACTTCTCCTCCTTCCTGCTCCAGGCGCAGAGCTCGAAGGCGAAGATCGTCGGCCTCGCCAATGCCGGCCTCGACACCACCAACTCGATCAAGCAGGCGGCCGAGTTCGGCATCGTCTCCGGCGGCCAGAAGCTCGCCGGCCTCCTGATGACGCTCGCCGAGGTGAATGGTCTCGGTCTGCAGGCCGCGCAAGGCCTGGTGCTGACCGAGGGCTATTACTGGGACCTCAACGACCGCACCCGCCATTTCGGCGAACGCTTCTTCAAGCGCACCAGCCGGATGCCGAACATGATCCAGGCCGGCACCTATTCGGCGACGCTGAGCTATCTCAAGGCGGTCAAGGCCGCCGGCACCAAGGACCCCGACGCGGTCGCCAAGAAGCTGAAGGAGCTGCCGGTCGACGACGACTTTGCGCAGGGCGGCAAGGTGCTCGAGAACGGCCGCATGGTCCACGACATGTATCTGTTCGAGGTCAAGAAGCCGTCGGAGTCGAAGAAGCCGTGGGACTATTACAAGCTGCTCGCAACCGTCCCAGGCGACAAGGCGTTCTTCGCCGCCAAGGACAGCGGCTGCCCGCTGACGAAGTAAGGCTCTCGTGTCCCGGACGCGCTGCAGCGTGAAACGCTGCTGCGCAGAGCCGGGACCCACATTTCTCCATAGGGCGAGACCAGATTGGGTTCCGGTGCAGCGTTACACGCTGCACCGCGCCCGGAAGGCGAGCGCGCGTGATGCCCCGCCTCACACCATCCGCAACACCACCGCCCCCAATGCCCCCGCCCACAGCGCAATCGCTGCGATGCCCTGGATCGCAAAGCCCGGGCCGCGCTTTGCCGCCGCCTGCGAATAGCCGATGAAGTAGACGATGCGGCCGATGATCCAGACCGCGCCGATTCCCGCTGCAATGGCGTCGCCGATATAGATCGCGAACAGCCAGAGCGCCGGCAGGAAGACCGGCATCCATTCCAGCGTGTTCGCCTGGATGCGGAAGGCGCGCTCGAAATCCGGGTGGCCTGACATTGCCGGCACCTTGACACCGGTCTTGGTGCGCGAGCGCGAGACGTTGATGCAGGTGAACATGTAGAATGCGATCGCCAGCAGCGTGACGAGGGCGGTGAGATGATACATCGCAGATCCTTTTGAGGAGGTCGCGCTTCAATAGCCGGTCAGCTCGAGGTAGCCAACGCCGTCATGCGTGCCGGCAAAGCTGATCGGCCCTTCCCAATAGGAGAAGCCGGTTCCCATCCAGGCTTTTGGGTTAAGCGGCTTGCAGGCAATCGAAAATGATCGTGAGGGGATCGCGATCTGCCATTCCACCGGCAGCTTGCGCCCCGCGATCTCGGCGGTCGCTTTCGGACTCATCTGGATATCGCCACCCGCGATCATCTGCGTGTCGCCCGCGGCGCTGATCCAGTTGCCGAACGGATACTCCTGGCCGTCCTTCTGCCGCAGCCGGTACAGCATCAGCTTGTCGCCGGATGCGAGATGTAGCGACAGCCAGTCCCAGCCGGTCTGGTCGGCATCGAGCGGCTGGCTGCTCCACTCGCGGTCCATCCAGGCCTGGCCCGAGACATCGACGGATTTGTCGTCGATCGTGAGGCTGCCGCGGGCGCGGTAGAACGGCTGGCTGTAATAGTAGGACGCCTGCCCGCGCTCGGACTTGCGGCTGAAACCGTGATCGCCCTGCAGCACCACGGGACGATCGGCCTCCAGTGTGAGCGAATAACTGAAATCGGTGCCCGAAGCCTTCAGCGTCAGCGGCGCCAATGTGCGATCGTCGGTGCGCTCAAAACCCTTCATCTCCCAATCGTCGATCCACGCCGCAAATGGCTTTGCGGTGACGCCGGCCTGTCCAATGCCGCCGCGTGCAAACACCTCGCTGAAGCGGTGAGTATCAGCGCGCGTCACCGCCGCATGCGCCATCCAGATCTGCTGATTGGCCCAGCCCTCTCCTTGCGGGCCCGACTGCGCCGCCTGGCGGAACAGCGTAAATTGCAGGCCGCACGCCGCGCCGCTGCCATCGACAAGGTTCGCGGTGAGATACCACCATTCGATACGAAACTCCGGATGCGGGCCGTGATCGGCCGGGAAGCTGAACGTCTTTCCCGGCGTCACCTTCGCAAAGCCGTCGGCGGTCTCGCCGAGCCCGGCATAACCTTGCGCGCCAGCGCGGCGGGCAGCCGCGAGTGCGGCGATGCCGCCGGCAAAGGCGCGCCGCGTGATTTTATCAGCGCTCATTGGCAAACACCTTGACGAGGCTCGCCGGCTGCATCCGCGCCAGTCGTATCATCGGCAGCAGCGCGGCAAGCAGCGAAGCGATCAGCGCGACCGCGACCAGCTCCACCAGCTGCAGCGGAAACACGTGGAACGGCAGCCGCCAGCCGAACGCCTTCACATTGACGATTGCGATCAGGCACCACGCCACCAGCAATCCGAGCGGCACGGCCAGCAGCGCCGTGAACAGCGCAACCGACAATGTCTTGGTCAGTTCGATCGCGGCAAGGCGCGGCCGCGTGATGCCGATCGCCCACAGCGGCGCGAGCTGCGGCAGGCGGGAATTCGCCAGTGTCAGCAGGCTGGTCAAAAGCGCGATGCCGGCCACGCCGAGCGTGAAGGCATTGAGCGCTGACGTCACCGCAAAGGTGCGGTTGAAGATCCGGATCGATTCCGCCTTCACCGTCGCCTGATCGGCGACGCTGCGGTCGTCGAGCGCGAATTGCTTCTGCAACGCCGCGATCAGGCCGGGGATATTTTCCTTCGCGACGATCAGGCCGATGCGCGTCTGCGGCGTCTGCGGAAAGTGCCGGATCAGCGCCGCGACGTTGACGGCGAGCTGCCCCTTGGGGTTGCCGTAATCGGCATAGATGCCGGCGATGTCGAGCTCCCAGGTGCCGCCCGGCGCCGGCACCTCGATGACATCGCCGACGCGGACGTTGAGGCGGCGGCTCAGCTGCTCGCTGATGAAAGCGGCATCGCCGGGCACGAGCTGGGTCCAGGCGCGCGGCGCGGTCTCCAGCAGCGGCCAGCGTTCGCGATAGAGCGCGTGATCGGGCAGGCCGAGCAGCTCCACCGGCTGCCCCTGAACCTGCGTATCGGCGCGTCCGCCCGACAGGATCGCCTGCACGTCGCTGCGCTCCTTCAGCCAGCTCCGGATCGCAACGCCTTGCGCATTGTCGGAGGCGCTGATGTAGACGTCGGCGGCAAGCCGCCCGTTGAGCCAGCCGACGAAGGTGCGGCTGAAGGTCTCCACCATGGTGGACACCCCGACATTGACGGCCAGCGCGAGCAGCAGCGCCATCAGGGCCAGCGACAAGCCGGAGAGCTGTTGCCGGCTGTCCGCCCAGAACCACAGCGCCAGCGGCCCCTTCGCCCAGCGCTGGCCCACGAGCAGGATGATTTCTAGGAATGCCGGCAGGATCAGCGCCGCGCCGAACATCAATGCGGCCAGCACGCCGAATCCCGCAATCAGCGATTGTCCGTAGTGAAGCAACAGCAGCGCGACCGCGAACACGGCGCAGGCCGCAATGCTCTGCAGGACCAGCCAGCGGCGCTGCCGCTGCTGCCAGGCGTAGGGCTGCGCGGTCGCCAGCACCGGCATCCTGATCGCCTTGATCAGGCTGGTCGCCGCCGCCACGATCGCGCCGGCGATGCTGATGCCGATACCGGCGAGCCACCATTCGGAGCGCAGTGTGAGCTGTCCCGGGATCTGCGCGCCATAGAGCCCGCGCAGCGACGCCGCGACATCGGGCAACAGCGCGGCCGCGATGAAATAGCCGCAGACGAGCCCGATCAGTCCTGCGACCAGCGCCAGCGCCACCAGTTCGACCACCAGCACCGTGTTGACCAGCCGCGCCGAGGCACCGCAGGCCCGCAACGTGCGCAGCATCGGCAACCGCTGCTCGAAGGCGAGGCCGACGGCGGAGTTGACGATGAAGAGACCGACGAAGAACGACAGCAGGCCGAAGGCGGTGAGGTTGAGATGGAAGCTGTCGGTGAGGCGCTCCAGCTCCGTCTCCGCATTCGGCTCGACCAGCTGCAACTGCTCGCCAACGACGCTCGCCAGTGGCGCCGGCTTGCCCTTGGGCTTGCCGATCAAAAGCCGCGACACCTGGTCCGGCTTGTTCAGCAGCCGCTGCGCGACGCCGATGTCGACGACCAGTACGCCGGCCACGAGTTGCGGCAGCACGCGCAGCGGCGGCAGTTTTGCGCCGTTGCTGATCGGCGGTGCCGCGCCTTCCGGTTCCTGCAGATCGCTCAGCGTCTCCCGCGCCACCAATGTCTGGCCGGGCGGCGCAACGAAACTGCTCAAATCCGGGGCGCCGAGGCGTGGCGCGTTGCCGACGTCGGCCGGCATCGTGATCGGCTCGATGCCGAGCAGCCGCACCGAACGCCCGTTGACCTGGACGCGGCCTTCCAGCACCGGCGAGACCGGCCAGCCCGCGCGGCGGAGTTTTATGAACAGCTCCTGCGAAAAGGTCGCTGCATCAGGCGCCACCAGCATCGCCGTGCGCACGCCGCCGAACGTCGCCGCCGCGCGGTCATAGGCATTGCGGGCCTGCTGGTTGATCGCCTGCACGCCGCTCCACAATGCGGTCGCCGCGATCAGCCCGATCAGGAGCGTCGCGAACTGCATCTTGTGCCGTCGCCAATGGCTCAGGAGAACCGCGAGGACCCACAGCGCGCGCCTCATGCGATCCGCCCCGCATGCAAGGTGACGTGGCGGTCGAGCGTGCCGGCCAGATGCAGGCTGTGCGTCACCATCAGGAAGCCGCAGCCGGTGCGCGTGACGAGATCGCGCGTCAGCGCCAGCACGTCGTCGGCGGTGTCCTCATCCAGGTTGCCGGTCGGTTCGTCCGCCAACAGCAGCGAGGGCTTGGTCGCCAGCGCCCGGCCGATCGCGACCCGCTGCTGCTGGCCGCCTGATAATTGCTCTGGATATCGCTTGAGCAGGCTGCTGAGCCCGAGCCGCTCGATCAGCTCTTTTGACCAGGCCGCATCGTGACGGCCGGCGATCCGCGCCTGGAAGACCAGATTGTCGGCGACCGACAGGCTCGGGATCAGATTGAACTGCTGAAAAACCAGGCCGATCCGGTCGCGCCGCAGCTCGGCCCGGCCGGCGTCCGAGAGCTTGGTCACCTCGGTGTCCTCCAGGCGAATTGTGCCGCTGTCGGCGGCATCGAGACCCGCAATCAGGTGCAACAGCGTGCTCTTGCCGCTGCCGGACTCGCCGGTCAGCGCGACGCGCTCGCCGGCCTTGAGGTCGAGGTCGACACCACGCAGCACGTGGACCGGCTCGCCGGCCGAGGAGAAGGTCTTTGAGAGGTTTCGGATGCTCAGCAAGGTCAATGCGCCGGACGGAATTAACTCAATGCTGCGTAGCACACTTGCCGTGGAAATGCCGGGGTTGCGTTGGCCTTGAAGCCGTTGTTAGCTCCCAAAACGGCCAAATCAAAAACGTGCCGACAAAAAGACATACGGGGAGATTGATGAGCGCTCAGGGAACGCCCGACGTTGCGGGCAGGACGGCAGGGGAAGTCAAGGCAACGCCGAAGGGCGCCTGGACCGTCACTTTTCTCCTCTTTCTCTTCATGGTGGTGAACTTCGCGGACAAGATCGTCGTCGGTCTCGCCGGCGTGCCGATCATGACCGACCTGAAGCTCGATGCCGAGCAATTCGGCCTGCTCGGCTCCTCGTTCTTCTTCCTGTTCTCGATCTCGGCCATCGTGGTCGGCTTCATCGTCAACAAGGTGCCGACGCGCTGGGTGCTGCTGACGCTGGCGGTGATCTGGGCGCTGGCGCAGTTCCCGATGGTGGGCACCGTCTCGTTCACCACGCTGCTGATCTGCCGCATCGTGCTGGGCGCTGGCGAAGGACCTGCCTTCTCGGTCGCAGCCCACGCCATCTACAAATGGTTCCCCGACGAGAAGCGCACGCTGCCGACCGCGATCCTGTCGCAAGGCTCGGCCTTCGGCGTCATCCTCGCCGTGCCGGCGTTGAACTGGGTCATCGTCAATCACTCCTGGCACTACGCCTTCGGCGCGCTTGGCGTCGTCGGCCTGCTCTGGGTCTGCGCCTGGCTGACGTTCGGCAAGGAAGGCCCGCTCGAGGATACGCAGGTTCTCGCCGTCACCGAGCCGAAAATCCCTTATGTGCAGCTGCTGACCTCGCGCACCTTCCTCGGCTGCGTGATCGCGACCTTCGGCGCCTATTGGGCGCTGTCGCTCGGCCTCACCTGGTTCACGCCCTTCATCGTCAAGGGCCTGGGCTTCTCGCAGAGCCAGGCCGGCTACGTCTCGATCCTGCCCTGGGTGTTCGGCGCGACCGTCGTCATCCTCACGGGGTGGGTCTCGCAGGTGATGATGGCGCGCGGCTACACCACGCGCATCTCGCGCGGCGTGCTCGGCTCGGTGCCGCTGATCATCGGCGGCCTGATCCTGGCGATGATGGCGCATGTGCAGGGTGCTGGCCTGCAGATCGCGCTGCTCGTCGTCGGCTCCGGCCTGTGCGGGGCGATCTACGTCGTCTGCCCGCCGATGCTCGGCGAGTTCACCCCGGCGTCGCAGCGCGGCGCGGTCATCGCGATCTACGGCGCGCTGTACACGCTGTCGGGCATCATTGCGCCGAACGTGATGGGCACCGTGATCCAGCGCGCCGGCAACATGGTCGACGGCTACCTGACCGGCTTCACCATCAACGCGGTGGTCATGGTCGGCTCCGGCGTCATCGGTCTGATGCTGCTCTGGCCGAACACGGAAAAGGCCAGGCTGACCCGTGGTGCGGCTCCGCAGGCCGCGGCGCTGAAGGGCGCCGTGTCGCCGACGTAAGGGGCGCGATTGCTCCAGGCACACTGTCGTCCCGGGGCGTGCGAAGCGCGAGCCCGGGACCCATAACCACAGGGAGTGGTTTGGCGATGACTCGGAGTGACCAGCGTGGCGCCGCAACGAATCCCTGTGGATATGGATCCCCGCGTTCGCGGGGATGACAGCGAGAGTGAGGCGCGGCTTTCGCGCCTCAGACTCGGTCTTCGCTAGCTCGCCATCCCCTGCGCACCCCGGATCAACTTCCCCGGTCGCCTTCCCGTGGCCTCACCGTGCCGCCGCGTCACCACGCCCGACACGATCGTCGCGTCATAGCCGTCGACATCCTGCAACAGCCGCCGCCCGCCGACCGGCAGATCGTAATGCACCTTCGGCGGATGCAGATGCAGCCGGTCGTAGTCGATCACGTTGACGTCGGCCTTGTACCCGGGAGCAACGAGCCCGCGATCGGTGAGGCCGACCGAGAGCGCGGTCTTGCGCGACTGCGCGGCGACCACGAAGGGAATCGTGAGCTTCTCGCCGCGCGTGCGGTCGCGGGTCCAGTGCGTCAGCAGATAGGTCGGGAAGCTCGCGTCGCAGATGATGCCGCAATGCGCGCCGCCGTCGGAGAGGCCCGGCACCGATTGCGGATCGATCAGCATCTCGCGCGTCGCGTCGAGATTGCCGTCGGCATAGTTGAGGAAGGGCACGTAGAGCATGCCGCGGCCCTCGTCGGAGAGCATCGCATCGTAGGCGAGCTCTTCCGGCTGGCGGCCCTGCTTGCGCGCCTGCGGCCCCAGCGCGTTCTCCGGCGGCTGCTCGTAATCGGGGGGATCGCCGAGCAAAAACATCTTGTCGTAGTTGGGCCGGAAGAACAGCGGATCGTCGGTCGCGGTCGCCGTCTCGCTCAGGATCGCCTTGCGCACTTCCGGCCGATGCAGCCGCGCCAGCCGCTCCCTGAGCGGCAGATGCGCGATCGCCTTGTAGCTCGGATGGGTCTGGAACGGATTGCGCGACAGCTCGAGCCCAAGCAGCAGGCCGACCGGGCGCGCCGCGATCTGCGCGGTGATGGAGAGGCCGCGCTTCGCCGCCGCATTGATCTCGTCCAGCGTCTGGCGCCAGCGGTTTGGCGCCTTGTCGTTCTGCGTGATCGAGAACGAGATCGGGCACTTTGTGCTGTCGGCCACCCGCAGCATCATCGGCAGATCTTCGTGGAGGGTGGAGAGGTCGAGCACGAATTGCAGCACGCTGCGGCCTTCGCGATGCATCGCGCCGGCAATGGCGGTGAGCTCGTCCTCGCCGGCCTTCAGCGTCGGCGTGAAATCGCCGGTCGAGGTGCGGTGGTTGAGCGTGCGTGAGGTCGAGAAGCCCAGCGCGCCCGAGCGCACCGCTTCGCCCGCGAGTTTCGCCATTGCCGCATTGTCCTCGGCGGTCGAGGGATCGCGGCGCGCGCCGCGTTCGCCCATGACATAGACGCGTAGCGCCGCATGCGGCAGCTGCGCGCCGACGTCGATGTCGAAATCGCGCTTCGACAGCCAGTTCATGTAATCCGGAAAGCTTTCCCACGCCCAGGGAATGCCGGCGCTCAGCACCGGCTCGGGAATGTCCTCGACGCCCTCCATGAGCTGGATCAGGCGGATGTGGTCGGCGGGCTTGCACGGCGCAAAGCCGACGCCGCAATTGCCCATGATCGCCGTGGTGACGCCGTTCTGCGACGACGGCGTGATGTCCTGGCTCCAGGTGACCTGGCCGTCATAATGGGTGTGCACGTCGACGAAGCCCGGCGTGACGAGCTTGCCGCGCGCGTCGATCTCTTCCTGTCCCTTCGCGGAGATCTTCCCGACCTCGGTGATCTTGCCGGCGGTGATGGCGACGTCGGCTTCAAACAGCTCGCCGCCGCTTCCATCCGCGACGGTGCCGCCGCGGATCACGAGATCAGGGGTGCTCATGGTGTTTCTTCCCAGTTTGTTGTTTTGCGTTTCTCTGTCCGTCGTCCCGGACAAGCGAAGCGCAGATCCGGCAACTGTTATGTCGGCTTGGCCTTCAGGTAGGGCTTCCTGTCGCGCATCATGGCGTTGAGGACCGTCAGCAGCTTCCTGGCGACGGCAATGAGGGCGAGTTTGGCTGGTTTGCCGGCCTGT